>NZ_JBHVHF010000037.1:0-40788 GCF_042800315.1 Streptomyces sp. NPDC057638 | reverse complement strand
GGTCTGGACCGCTTCCTGGCCAGCGCCGCCGAGCTGTGGGTCCATGGCGTGGACGTCGACTGGTCCGCCGCGTTCCCGGACCCGCGACCGGAGCTGGTCGACCTCCCCACGTACGCCTTCCAGCGCCAGCGCTACTGGCTTCAGGACCAGAGTCCCGACACCGGGACCGCCGCCGACCCGGTCGACGCCGAACTCTGGGCGGCTGTCGGCAGTGGTGACCCGCAGGCGTTCGCCGAGGCCCTCCAGGTCACCCAGGAGGCGCCGCTGAGCGAGGTCCTGCCCGCCCTCGGCGAGTGGCGGGAGCGACAGCGCGGGCGGTCCGCGCTCGCGTCCTGGCGGTACCGGGTCGACTGGATCCCCGGCCCGGACGGCGCGCCGGCCACGCTCGGCGGACGGTGGCTGCTGGTCAGCGGCCAGGCCCCGCACGAGGACCCGGCCGTCGCGGCGGTGCGGGACGGCCTCACCGCGAGCGGCGCCGACGTGGCCGAACTGGTGCTGGCCGCCGGGTCCGACCGCGCCGACGTCGCCGCGCTGCTGGCCGGACACGGCGAGCTGGCCGGGGTTCTCTCCACCCTCGCGTACGACGAGAGCCCGCATCCGGACCACCCCGCCCTCACCACCGGACTCGCGCTGAACCTGCTGCTCACCCAGGCCCTCACCGAGCGCGACACCCCCGTACCCCTGTGGCTGTGCACCCGGGACGCCGTCTCCACCGGGAGCGGGGACCGCCTCACCCACCCCGTACAGAGCGGCACCTGGGGCCTGGGGCTCGTCTTCGGTCTGGAGCACCCGGACCGCTGGGGCGGTCTGGTCGACCTCCCGGAGACCGTCACGGCCGCCGACACCGCGCGCCTCGCCGCCGTCCTGGCGGCCGGGGGCGCCGAGGACCAGTTCGCCGTCCGCGCGGGCCGCGCCCTGCTGCGCAGGCTGCGCCGGGCCCCGGTGACACCGTCCGCCCGGCCCTGGCGCACCAGCGGAACCGCGCTGATCACCGGCGGTACGGGAGGACTGGGCGCGCACACCGCCCGCTGGCTGGTCGCGGCGGGCGCCGAACACCTCGTCCTCGTCGGCCGCCGGGGTCTGGAGACACCGGGCGCCGACGACCTGGTCCGCGAGTTCACCGAGCTGGGCGTCAGGGTCACGGTCGCCGCCTGCGATGTCTCCGACCATGACGCGCTCGCCGACCTGGTCGCGCGGGTGGAGGCCGACGGGCCCGCGATCAGGACCGTCGTCCACAGCGCTGGCGTCGGCCTGCTGGCGCCGCTCGCGGCGACGGACCTGACCGAGTTCGAGGCCGGGGCCGAGGTGAAGCTCGCCGGTACCCGCAACCTGGACCGGGTCTTCGACCGGGACGGCCTCGACGCGTTCGTGCTGTACTCCTCCGTCGCCGCCGTCTGGGGCGCGGGCGACCACGCCTCGTACTCCTCCGGCAACGCCTACCTCGAAGCGGTCGCGCGCTCCCGGCGCGCCCGGGGCCTGGCCGGTACCACCATCGCCTGGGGCATCTGGGCGGCCGACGACGAACGCGGCGGCATGGCCAACGACATCATCGCCACCCAGCTCAAGTGGCGCGGCATCCCCTTCATGGACCCCCGCGTCGCGATCGGCGGACTGGGGCAGGCGCTCGACGCCGACGCCGACTTCCTCGCCGTCGGCGATGTCGACTGGGAGCGTTTCGTCCCCGTCTTCACCGCCGCCCGCGAACGCCCCCTGCTCGGTGAGATCCCGGAGATCCGCGCCATCCTCGACCGCGACCGCCGGGACGCCCCGGCCGCCGGTGGTACGGGGGAGAACGGCGCGAACGCCCTGGCCGAACGGCTCGCGCCGCTCCCGGGGCAGGAACGCGACCTGGAGCTGCGCGCCCTGGTGCGCAAGCATGTCGCCGCCGTCCTCGGGCACGAGAACCCGGACGGTGTCGAGGACGCCCGCCCCTTCCGCGACCTCGGGTTCGACTCCCTGCTCGCCGTGGCGCTGCGCAATGCCCTGAACACCGCGACCGGGCTGCGGCTGGCGACCACGCTCGTCTTCGACTACCCGACGGTGACGAAGCTGGCGCGGCACCTCCGTACGACGCTCTTCGGCGACGAGGCGGCGGCCGTGGCGACCGTCGCGACCATCAACAAGGCCGTGGCCGCCACCGCCGACGAGCCGATCGCGATCGTCGGCATGGGCTGCCGCTTCCCCGGTGACATCGGCGGACCCGACGACCTGTGGCGGCTCGTCGCCGAGGGCGGCGAGGCCATCGGCGACCTGCCGCGCGACCGTGGCTGGGACCTGGAGCGGCTCTACAGCCCCGACCCGGACGAGGAGGGCCGCACCTACGCCCGCACGGGCGGGTTCGTCGCCGACGCCGGGCACTTCGACGCCGCCTTCTTCGGGATCAGCCCGCGTGAGGCCATCGCCATGGACCCACAGCAGCGACTCCTGCTGGAGACCGCGTGGGAGGCCGTCGAACAGGGCCGGATCGACCCGCACAGCCTGCGGGGCGGGGACTGCGGTGTCTTCGTCGGCGCCGCGCACGGCGGCTACGGCAGCCGGATGCGCACCCTGCCGCCGGGCGTCGAGGGCCATCTCCTCACCGGCACCGTGACCAGCATCGCCTCCGGCCGGATCTCCTACACCCTCGGACTTGAGGGGCCCGCCGTCACCCTCGACACGGGATGCTCCTCCGCGCTCGTCGCCCTGCACCTCGCCGTGCGGGCGCTGCGCGGCGGTGAGTGCTCGCTGGCGCTGGCGGGTGGCGCGTCGATCATCTCCGAGCCGATCGGCCTGGTCGGCTTCAGCCGTCAGCGCGGACTCTCCCTGGACGGCCGGTGCAAGGCGTTCTCGGACGAAGCGGACGGGATGGGCTTCGCCGAGGGCGCCGGGATGGTGCTGCTGGAGCGGCTGTCCGACGCGCAGCGCAACGGGCACCGGGTGCTGGCGGTGATCCGGGGCACGGCGGTCAACCAGGACGGCGCCTCCAACGGCCTGACCGCGCCCAACGGCCCCTCGCAGCAGCGGGTGATCCGGGACGCGCTCGCCGACGCCGGTGTGGCCGCCGGTGAGGTGGATGTGGTCGAGGCGCACGGCACGGGCACCTCGCTCGGCGACCCGATCGAGGCCCAGGCGCTGCTGGCGAGCTACGGCAGTGACCCGGCGCGGGACCGGCCGCTGTGGCTGGGGTCGATCAAGTCGAACATCGGTCACACCCAGGCCGCGGCCGGTGTCGCCGGACTGATCAAGATGGTGCAGGCGATGCGGCACGGTGTGCTGCCGAAGACGCTGCACGCGCAGACCCCGTCCACGCGGGTGGACTGGTCGGCCGGTGCGGTGGAGCTGCTGGCGCGGGAGCGGGAGTGGCCGTCGTCGGCGGACCGGCCGCGCCGGGCGGGCGTCTCGTCGTTCGGTGTGAGCGGCACCAACGCGCATGTGGTGCTGGAGGAGGCCCCGGCCGCTCCGGTGGCCCCGGAGAGCGCTCCCGCACCCGCCGTCGTGCCATGGGTGGTGTCGGCACGGAGTGCGGCGGCGCTGCGGGGTCAGGCCGCCGCGCTGGGCGCGGTGGGTGACCTTGATCCGGGCGCGGTGGGCTGGTCGTTGCTGTCGTCGCGTGGGCGGTTCGAGCACCGCGCGGTGGTCCTCGGTGCCTACGGTGCCGGGCTGACCGCCCTGGCCGGTGGCGAGCCCGCCGACCACGTGGTGCGGGGCGAGGCGGCTACTCCGGGCCGGACGGTGCTGGTCTTCCCGGGTCAGGGTGCCCAGTGGGTGGGGATGGCGGTGCGGCTGGTGGAGGAGTCGCCGGTGTTCGCGGCGCGGTGGGCGGAGTGTGAGGCGGCGCTGTCGGGCTTTGTGGACTGGTCGTTGAGTGAGGTCGTCCGGGATCCGGTCGCGCTGGAGCGGGTGGATGTGGTGCAGCCCGCGTCGTTCGCGGTGATGGTGTCGCTGGCGGCGTTGTGGGAGTCGTACGGGGTCACCCCGTCGGCGGTGGTGGGTCATTCGCAGGGTGAGATCGCGGCCGCGTGTGTGGCGGGTGTGCTGTCGCTGGAGGACGCGGCGCGGATCGTGTGTGTACGGAGCCGGGCCATCGGGGCTGTGGCCAGTGGGGTGGGGACGATGGCGTCCCTCCGCGTCTCCGCTGCCCGCGCTGAGGAACTGCTGCCCGAGGGTGTGTCGATCGCGGCGGTCAACGGCCCCTCCCAGGTCGTCGTGTCGGGTGCGGTCGGTGCGGTGGACGCGCTGGTCGCCGCGTGTGAGCGCGAGGGTGTCCGGGCCCGCCGGATCGCCGTGGACTACGCCTCGCACTCGCCCGCGATGGACGCCCTGCGGGACGAACTGCTGGGGGCCCTGGACGGTCTGACCCCGCGTGAGGGCCGCCTCCCGCTGTTCTCCACCGTCACCGGGGAGTTCGTGGACCCGCTGAGCATGGACGCGGGGTACTGGTTCCGTAATCTGCGCCAGCCGGTCCGGTTCGCCGACGCGGTCGAGGCGCTCGCCGCCGGAGGCTATGGCGCCTTCGTCGAAGCCTCCTCGCACCCCGTGCTGACCGCGGCCATCGAGGAGACCCTGGAGTCGTCGCGGGAAGCGGTCGTCACCGGTTCGCTGCGCCGGGACGACGGCGGTCTGGGCCGGTTCCTCGCCAGCGCCGCCGAGCTGTGGGTCCATGGCGTGGACGTCGACTGGTCCGCCGCGTTCCCGGACCCGCGACCGGAACTGGTCGACCTCCCCACGTACGCCTTCCAGCGCGAGCGCTACTGGCTTCAGGACCAGACCCCCGAGACCGAGACCGTCACCGACCCCGCCGACGCCGCCTTCTGGGCCGCCGTCGAGGGCGAGGACGCGGGTGCCGTCGCCGCCGCGCTGGCGGCCGAAGGAGTCGAGGACGAGCTGCGTTCGGTGCTGCCCGCGCTGTCGGGCTGGCGTCGGCGGCGCAGGCGGGACTCCGCGGTCGACTCCTGGCGGTACGGGGTCACCTGGAAGCCCCTGGGGGCGGTCGCGGGAACGCGGCGGCTCGACGGGGAGCGGTGGACGCTGCTGGTGCCCGGCACCCCGGGCGGGGACCCCGTGGGAACTGTCGCGTGGGCCGGGCTCATCCAGGGCGCCCTGGAGTCCCGTGGCGCCGAGACCCGGAGCGTGGAGGTCCACGGCTCCGGCCGGGAGGAACTGACCCATCTCTTCCGTGAGCTGACCGACGCGACCGCCGTCGTCTCGCTGCTGGCGCTCGCGCCCCACGACGGGCGGGCCCTGTTCGAGCGGGGTACGGCCGTCACCCAGGCGCTCGGCGACGCCGGGATCGGCGCCCGCCTGTGGACGGTGACCCGGGGCGCGGTCTCCGTCGGCGCCGCCGATCCGGCGCCCGACCCGGACCAGGCGCAGCTGTGGGGGCTGGGGCGGATCGCCGCCCTGGAACACCCCGGCCGCACCGGCGGACTGCTCGATCTGCCGCCGCACGCCGACGAACGCGCGGCCCAGCGGCTGGTGACCGCGCTCACCGAGCTGGACGGCGAGGACCAGACCGCGCTCCGCGCCACCGGCCTGTTCACCCGCCGGCTGGCGCGCACGCCGATGACCGGCGCCACCGCCGTACGGAACTGGCGCCCCGACGGCACCGTACTGATCACCGGGGGTACCGGTGGTGTCGGCGCCCAGGTGGCGCTCTGGCTGGCCCGCGAGGGCGCCCGGCATCTGCTGCTCACCAGCAGGCGCGGACAGAGCGCCCCGGGCGCGGCCGACCTGGCCGAGCGGCTGTCCGCGCTCGGCGCGACCGTCACCGTCGCCGCCTGTGACGCGGCGGACCGCGAGGCGCTGGCGCTGCTGCTGGAGACCTCCGTACCGCCGGAGCACCCGCTCACCACGGTCGTGCACGCGGCCGCCGCGCTGGACGACTGCCTGATCGACGCGCTCACCCCCGACCGCGCGGACACGGTGCTGCGGGCCAAGGTGGACGCCGCCCGTCATCTGGACGAGCTGACCCGGGACCGGGAGCTGGACGCCTTCGTCCTCTTCTCCTCGCTCGCGGGCACCCTGGGCGGCGCCGGTCAGGCCAGTTACGCGGCGGGCAACGCCTATCTCGACGCCCTCGCCGCCCGGCGGCGCGCCGAGGGGCTGCCCGCGACCTCCGTCGCCTGGGGCGCCTGGGACGGCGGCGGCCTCGCCAGCGGTGAGCTGGCCGACTCCCTGCGCCGCTCCGGGATGGGCCTGATGGCGCCCGACACGGCACTGGCCGCCCTCCAGCACGCCCTCGACCACGAACTGGCCTATGTGGCCGTCGCGGACGTCGACTGGTCACGGTTCGCGGCCAGCTGCACCCCGGACGGGTCCGGGCGGGTGCTCGACGACCTGACCGGCACCACCGAGCGGCGGCCGGAGACCGGGGACGGGGCGTCCGCCGGGAGCCCCGCCCCTGAGGGCTTCGCCGCCACTCTCGCCGACCGTTCGGCACCGGAGCGCGAACAGGCCCTGGTCGCCCTCGTCCGCGCCCAGGCCGCCGCGGTGCTGGGGCTCCCCGGAGCCGACGACGTCGCCGCCGACCGGGCCCTGAGGGACCTCGGCTTCGACTCCCTCACCGCCGTCGAACTGCGCAACCGCCTCAACGAGATCACCGGGCTGCGGCTGCCGGTCACCGTCGTCTTCGACCACTCGACGGCGCTGCGGCTCGCCCGCCACCTGGCGTCGAAGCTGTTCACCGAGGAGCCGCGCGAGGATGCCGACCAGTCCGCACGGGTCCCGGCGGTGGCCGGGGAGAGCGCCGACGACCCGGTCGCCATCGTCGCCATGAGCTGCCGTCTCCCCGGCGGTGTCAGCACCCCGGACCAGCTCTGGCGGCTGCTCGCCGACGGCGCCGACGCCATCGCGCCGCTCCCCGGCGACCGTGGCTGGGACCTGGAGTCCCTCTACGACCCGGACCCCGCGCGCCGGGGCACCTTCTACACCCGTGGCGGCGGCTTCCTGGAGGGAGTCGGCCTCTTCGACGCGCCGTTCTTCGGCATCTCGCCCCGGACCGCACCCGCCATCGACCCCCAGCACCGGCTGCTGCTGGAGACGGCCTGGGAGGCGTTCGAGCACGCCGGGATCGACCCGGAGACCGTGAAGGGCACCCCGGTCGGCGTCTACGTCGGCTCCAACTACGCCGACTACGGCTCCCGTGCCGCCGACGCCCCCGGAGAGTACGAGGGGCAGCTCGCCACCGGCAGCGCCAGCAGCGTCGCCTCCGGGCGGATCTCCTACACCTTCGGCCTGGAGGGGCCCGCCGTCACCGTCGACACCGCCTGCTCCTCCGCGCTGGTCGCCCTGCACATGGCGGCGCGGGCGGTGCGGGCGGGCGAGTGCGACATGGCGCTCGCGGGCGGTGTCACCGTCATCGCCAAACCCGATGTCTTCGTGGAGTTCAGCAGGCAGGGTGTGCTCTCCCCGGACGGACGCTGCAAGGCGTTCTCCGCCGACGCGGACGGCGCGGGCTGGTCCGAGGGCGTGGGCCTGCTGCTGGTCGAGCGGCTCTCCGAGGCCCGCCGCAAGGGCCATCCGGTCCTCGCCGTCGTCCGGGGCTCCGCCATCAACCAGGACGGCGCCTCCAACGGCCTGACCGCCCCCAACGGCCTCGCCCAGCAGCGCCTGATCCGCCAGGCCCTCGCCAGCGGCGGGCTCGGCGCCGCCGACGTCGACATGGTCGAGGCCCACGGCACCGGCACGGCCCTCGGCGACCCCATCGAGGCGGAGGCCCTGCTCGCCACCTACGGCCAGGGGCACTCCACCGAACGGCCGCTCTGGCTCGGCTCGGTGAAGTCCAACATCGGTCACACCCAGGCCGCGTCCGGCGCGGCCGGGGTGATCAAGGCGGTCCTCTCGATGCGGCACGGCACCATGCCGAGGACCCTGCACGCCGACGAGCCGTCGCCGCACGTCGACTGGTCGGCGGGGACGGTACGGCTGCTCACCGAGGAACGGGCGTGGCCGCGCGGTGAGCGGCCGTTGCGGGTGGGTGTCTCCTCGTTCGGGGTGAGCGGGACCAATGTGCACATGATCCTGGAGGAGGCGCCGCGCGACCTGGCCCCGGCGCGCGAGGAGACGGCGGCCGCGCCCGGCGGGACGCTCCTGGAGAGCGCCCCCGCCACCGGAGACGCGGCCGTCGCCCAGGCCGACGCCACCGCCGCCCGGGTCCCCTGGATCCTCTCCGCCCAGACCCCCGCCGCCCTCGCGGCGCAGGCCCGTCAGCTCCTCACCACCCTCACCGAGCGCCCCGGGCTCGACCCCGCCGACATCGGCCACAGCCTCGCCCGGCGCACCCGCTTCACCCACCGCGCCCTCCTGTGGGGCGCCGACGGTGACGAACTGCGGCGGCGGCTCTCCGCGTTGGCCACCCAGGAGCGGCTCACCGCGCCCTCGGTGACCGGCGCGGTCAGCGGCGGACGTACCGCGTTCCTCTTCTCCGGACAGGGTGCGCAGCGGCCCGGCATGGGCCGGGAGCTGTACGAGGCGTTTCCCGTCTACGCCGACGCCTTCGACGAGGTCTGCGCCCATCTCGACCAGCATCTCGACCGCCCGCTGCGCGATGTGGTCTTCGCGGCCGAGGCCCCCGAGCGCCCCGAGAGCCCCGAGAGCCCCGAGAGCACCGACAGCGCCGCGCCCGCCGGGGCCGCGCCGCTCGACCGCACCGAGTACACCCAGCCCGCGCTCTTCGCCGTCGAGGTCGCCCTCTTCCGGCTGCTGGAGTCCTGGGGCGTCACCGCCGATCTGCTGATCGGGCACTCGGTCGGTGAGATCGCCGCCGCGCATGTCGCCGGGGTGTTCGACCTCGCCGACGCCTGCGCGCTGGTCGCCACCCGGGGACGGCTGATGGGCCAGCTCCCGCCCGGTGGCGCGATGGTCGCCGTCGCCGCCACCGAGGACGAGGTGCTGCCCCTGCTGACCGACCGGATCGGCCTGGCCGCCGTCAACGGCCCGCGCGCGGTCGTCGTCTCCGGTGACACGGACGAGGCCGACCGGATCGCCGCCCACTTCGCGGCGGCCGGGCGCAAGACCAAGAAGCTGAAGGTCAGTCATGCCTTCCACTCCGCGCACATGGACCCGGCGCTGGACGCGTTCGCGGCGGCGGTCGCCGGGCTCAGCCCCGCCGAGCCGCGGATCCCGGTGGTCTCCGGTGTCACCGGCCGCGCCGCCACGGCGCGCGAGCTGAGCACACCCGCGTACTGGGTCTCCCAGCTCCGTGAGCCGGTGCGGTTCGCCGACGGTGTCGGCTTCCTCGGCGCGCAGGGCGTCACCCGGTTCCTGGAAGTGGGCCCGGACGCCGTCCTCGCCGCGCTGGTCGCCGACTGCCGTGACGACGACACATCCGGTACGGGGGAGGGGGACGCCCCCGGTGTGGTCGTCTCCACCCTGCGGCGCGGCCGGGGCGAGACCGAGGCACTGCTCACGGCCGTGAGCCGGATCCACGCCGACGGCGGCACCCTGGACCTCGCCGCCTTCCACCCCGGTGGCGCGCTGGTGCCGCTGCCGACCTACCCCTTCGACCGCCAGCGGTACTGGCTGGAGTCCACCGCCCGGCAGGGCGACGTACGCTCCGCCGGGCTGGAGGAGGTGGGGCATCCACTGCTCGGCGCGGCCGTCCCGCTCGCCGACGGCGGACTCCTGCTCACCGCCCGGCTCTCCCGGCGGAGCCACCCCTGGCTCTCCGGGCACTCCATCGGCGGGGCCGTGGTGCTGCCGGGTACCGCCTTCCTCGAACTCGCCGTCCAGGCCGGGGACCGCGTCGGCCGGGGCACCGTCGGTGAACTCACCCTGCACAGCCCGCTCGTCCTCCCCGAACACGGCGCCGTCAGCGTCCAGGTGCGGGTCGGCGCCGCCACCACCACCACCGACGACACCACCGGCCCCCGTGCCCTGACCGTCGCCTCCCGTGCGGACGGCGCCACCGACGACACCCCGTGGCGGACCCACGCCGAGGGCGCCCTGCTGCCCGACGCGCCGCCCATGGCGCCCGCGCCCGGGACCTGGCCGCCCGAGGGCGCCGTCCCCGTCGACCTCGACGGCTTCTACGACCGCCTCGCCGGGGCCGGGGCCGCGTACGGGCCCGCCTTCCAGGGGCTGACCGCCGTCTGGCGCCACGACGGCGAGATCCTCGCCGAGGCCGAACTCACCGAGGACGCCACCGGCTACGGACTCCACCCCGCCCTCCTGGACGCCGCCCTCCACACCATCGCCCACACCTCCACGGGCGAGCGGGGCCGGGGCGTGATGCCCTTCTCCTGGCGCGATGTGGTCCTCCACAGCGCCGGGGCGACCCGGCTGCGGATCGCGGTCACCGAGACCGGCGACCACGCGGTCTCCGTACACGCCTGGGACCCCACCGGACGCCCCGTCATCTCCGTCGCCTCCCTGGCGGTCCGGCCCGTGAGCGGCGCCGACGCGGGTGCCCTGACCGTCCCCGTACACGAGGCTCTCTTCCGTACGGAGTGGGTCCCGGCCCCGCGCACCCCCGTGGCCCCCGGCACCCGCTGGGCGCTCATCGGGCCCGCCGGGCGGCTCGCCGCCACCCTGGACGGCACCGCGCACCTCACCACCCACGCCACGGTGGCGGAGCTGCTCGCGGAGGTCGCGGCGGGCGCCCCGGTGCCCGACCGGGTGATCGTCGCCGATCCGCCCGCCACCGGGGAGCCGGACCGGGCCGCCCGTGAGGCCACCGGCCGGGCGCTGGAGCACGTCCAGACCTGGCTCGCCGACGAGCGGGTGGCGCGCTCCACGCTGGTCCTCCTCACCGAGGGCGCCCTCGCGGTCGACGCCGACAGCGAACTGACCGACCTCCCCGGCGCCGCCGTCCACGGCCTGGTCCGCGCCGCCGCCTCCGAGAACCCCGGCCGGCTCCTCCTCATCGACACCGACCCGGGCCCGGACTCGGCCGCCGCGCTGCCCTGGGCGCTGACCGTGGACGAACCCCGCGCGGTGGTACGGGAAGGGACGGTCCGGCTGGCCCGGCTGGCCCGGGTCGAGGCTGCCGCCAACGCCAACGCCCATGCCAACGCCAACGGCGATGCCAAGGCCGAGACTGACGTCGCCGACACCGAGGCCGGTCCGTACCCGGCGGAGACGGATCCCGCCACGGCCGCGTCCGCTGACGGCGTCACCTCGACGGACCCCATCTGGGACCACACCGGCACCACCCTGATCACCGGTGGCACCGGCACGCTCGGCGCGCTCGTCGCCCGGCACCTGGTCACCCGGCACGGTGTGCGCGCGCTGCTGCTCGTCAGCCGCCGCGGGCCCGCCGCCGACGGGGCGTCCGCGCTGCGGGACGAACTCACCGCGCTCGGCGCCCAGGTCGAGATCGCCGCCTGTGACGCCGGTGACCGGCGTGACCTCGCCCGGCTGCTCGACGGGATCGACCCGGCGCGCCCGCTGACCGGAGTGGTCCACGCGGCGGGCGTCGTCGACGACGGGCTGGTCACCTCCCTCAGCCCCGAACGGATCGACGGCGTCCTCGCGGCCAAGGCCGACGCCGCGCTCCATCTGCATGAGCTGACCCGGCCGCTCGGTATCACCTCCTTCGTGATGTTCTCCTCGCTCGCCGCCGTCTTCGGTGGCGGCGGGCAGGGCGCCTACGCGGCCGCCAACGCCTTCCTCGACGCGCTCGCCAGCCGTCGGCGCGCCGAGGGGCTGCCCGCCGTCTCCCTCAACTGGGGACCCTGGGCCGACCTCAGCACCATGACCGGCAAACTCGGCGCCGCCGACCAGGCGCGGATCGCACGCGGCGGAGTCCTGCCCCTGACCGCCGCCGACGGGCTCGATCTGCTCGACCTCGGCCGGGCGGCCGACGAGGCCGCCCTCGTACCCGTCCGGCTGGCGCTCGGCGAGTTCGGCGACCGGGACCGCGCCGACGTGCCGTTCCTGCTGCGTGGACTCGTCCGGGGCCGCCCCCGGCCCACCGCGGCCACCGGCGCCCCGGCCCGGACCGCCAGCACGGCCGCCGACCGGCTCGGCGCCCTGCCCGCCGCCGAGCGCTCCCGCGCCCTGCTGGAGCTGGTACGGGCCGAGGCGGCGCTCGTCCTCGCCTACGAGGGACCCGAACACGTCGACGTGGGCAAGGGCTTCCTCGCGATGGGCTTCGACTCGCTCAGCGCCGTGGAACTGCGCAACCGGCTCAGCCGGCAGACCGGGCTGCACCTCCCGGCCACCGTCCTGTTCGACTACCCCACCCCCGCCGCGCTCGCCGGACGGCTCGGCGAGATCCTCCCCTCCGACGAGGAGCGCGTCCTCGACCCCATCCTCGTCGAGCTGGACAAGCTCGGCGCCAACCTGCCCGGCACGGTCGCCGACAGCGCCCTCCGCGACCGGGTCGAACACCGCCTCCGCGAGCTGCTCACCACGCTCGCCGCCACCCCCGCCGACACCGTGACCACCTCCGTGGTCGAGGACTTCGAGGCGGCGACCGATGACGAGATCTTCCAGTTCCTCGACAGCGAGCTGGACACCTGAGGAGGGGGCGACCTTGACCGCGAGGACCGCCATGAACGAAGAACGGCTCCGCGACTATCTGAAGCGGGCCAGTGCCGATCTGCACCGGACCCGGCAGAAGCTCCAGACACTGGAGGCCAGGAGCACCGAGCCGATCGCCATCGTCGGCATGAGCTGCCGGCTGCCCGGGGGTGTCACCTCGCCCGAGGAGCTGTGGCGCCTCCTGGACGACGGCACCGACGCCGTCACCGGCTTCCCCACCGACCGGGGCTGGGACCTGGAGTCCCTCTACGATCCCGACCCCGACCGGCCCGGCACCTGCTACGCCACCGAAGGCGGCTTCCTGCACGACGCGGCCGACTTCGACGCCGAGCAGTTCGGGATGAGCCCCCGCGAGGCCCTCGCCACCGACCCCCAGCAGCGGCTCCTCCTGGAGGCCGCGTGGGAGGCGCTGGAGCGCGGCGGCATCAGCCCCGACTCCGTACGCGGCAGCCGCACCGGGGTCTATGTCGGCATCATGTACAACGACTACGCCACCCGGATCACCCGGCCGCCGCAGGGCATGGAGGGTCACCTCGGCAACGGCAGCGCGCCCAGCATCGCCTCCGGGCGGATCGCCTACACCCTCGGCCTCGAGGGGCCCGCCGTCACCCTCGACACCGCCTGCTCCTCCTCCCTGGTCTCGGTGCACCTCGCCAGTCAGGCGCTGCGCTCGGGGGAGTGCTCGCTGGCGCTGGCGGGCGGGGTGACGGTGATGTCGACCCCGGTCACCTTCGTCCAGTTCAGCCGTCACCGGGGGCTGTCGCCCGACGGCCGCTGCAAGTCCTTCGCCGACGCCGCCGACGGCACCGGCTGGTCCGAGGGGGTGGGCCTGCTGCTGCTGGAGCGGCTCTCCGACGCCCGCCGCCACGGCCACCATGTCCTCGGGCTCATCCGGGGCACCGCCGTCAACCAGGACGGCGCCAGCAGCGGGCTCACCGCGCCCAACGGCCCGTCCCAGCAGCGGGTGATCCGCGCGGCGCTGGCCAGCGCGGGGCTCACCGCCGCCGAGGTGGACGCGGTGGAGGCGCATGGCACCGGCACCACCCTGGGCGACCCCATCGAGGCCCAGGCCCTCATCGCCACCTACGGCGCCGACCGGCCCCAGGGCCGTGCCCTCCTCCTCGGGTCGCTCAAGTCCAACGTCGGCCACACCCAGGCCGCCGCCGGGGTCGCCGGGATCATCAAGACCGTGCTCGCCATGCGGCACGGCACCCTGCCCAAGACCCTCCATGTCGACACCCCGTCACGCCATGTCGACTGGGCGGGCGGCGGGGTGGAACTGCTCACCGAGGCCCGGCCGTGGCCGGAGACCGGGCGCCCGCGGCGCGCGGGCGTCTCCGCCTTCGGTGTCAGCGGCACCAACGCGCATGTCATCGTGGAACAGGCCCCGGACGTAGCAGCGGCCCCGGTGGACCCAGCGGGCCCGTCGGCGACCGGGTCCGGTCTCCGGATCCCCGTCCAGCCCCAGCGGGCGGGCGGCGCCTCCGCCGCCGGAACCGACGCGGCGACCGGCCCGGACTCCTCCGGCACCCCCGCGCCCCACGGCGACGCCCCGGCGGGACCCCCCGCGCACCCGGCGCGGCCTCCCCGTACCCTTCCCGCCGTCCTGTGGCCCGTCTCCGCGCGGACGGCCGACGGGCTCGCCGCGCAGGCCGCGCGGCTGCTCACCGGCGTCGCGGGACACCCCGCCGCCGACATCGGTCTCTCGCTGGCCACCACCCGGGCCGCGCTCGAACACCGCGCCGTCGCCGTCGGTGCCGACGACAGCGAGCTGTGCGCCGGGCTCACCGCCATCGCCGACGGCGACGGCGGCGAGCCCGGCGAGAACACAGTGCGCGGACGCGTCCTCGGCGGGCCGCTGGCCTTCATGTTCAGCGGGCAGGGCGCCCAGCGGGCCGGTATGGGACGGGAACTGTACGCCGCGTACCCGGTCTTCGCCCGCGCCCTCGACGAGATCTGCGACCACTTCGGCGGCGCCTCGGGGCCCGCGCTGCGCACCGCCATGTTCGACGACGAGGGGCCGCTCGACCGCACCGAGTACACCCAGCCCGCGCTCTTCGCCCTCGAAGTCGCCCTGTACCGGCTCCTCGCATCCTGGGGTGTCACCCCGGACCACCTCATCGGCCACTCGGTCGGTGAACTGGCCGCCGCCCATGTCGCGGGCGTGCTCACCCTCCCCGACGCCTGCCGGCTGGTCGCCGCCCGCGCCCGGCTGATGCAGGCGCTGCCCGGCCAGGGCGCGATGGTCGCCCTGCGGGCCACCGAGGAGGAGGTGACACCGCTGCTCGGCGACGGGGTGTCGATCGCCGCGATCAACGCCTCCGGCTCCCTGGTCATCTCCGGCGACGAGGGCGCCGTGCTGCGCGTCGCCGCCCGCTTCACCCAGGCCGGAACCCGGCGGCTCAGCGTCAGTCACGCCTTCCACTCGCACCAGATGGACCCGATGCTCGCCGAGTTCCGGGCCGTCGCCGAGAGCGTCGACCACCACAAGCCCCGGATTCCCGTGGTCTCCAATCTGACCGGCCAGGTGATGGAGGAGTTCACCGCCGAACACTGGGTGCGGCACGTCCGCGACACCGTGCGCTTCGCCGACGGCATCGCCACCCTCCGGGGGCTCGGCACCGCCCGGTTCGTGGAGGTCGGCCCGGACGGTCCGCTCTCGGCCGCCGTCGGCGACGACGTGCCCGCGCACTGCCTCGTCCAGCCCCTGCTGCGCCGGTCCGGGTCCGAGACCGCGCACCTGACCCGCGCCCTCGCCCTGCTGTGGGCGCACGGCGCCCCCCTCGACTGGGCCGCCTTCCACGACGGCACCGGCGCCCGCCCGGTCGAGCTGCCGACCTTCGCCTTCCAGCGCCGCCGCTACTGGCTCGACGCGCCCGTCTCCCGGCAGGGCCTGGCCGCCGCCGACCACGCCGTCCTCGCGGTGCGTCTGGACCGCGCCGACGCCGACGGCCACAGCTTCGGCGGCGAACTCTCGCTGCGCACCCACCCCTGGATCGCCGACCACCGCGTCGGCGACCAGATCCTCGTCCCCGGCACCGCCTTCCTCGAACTCGCCCTGAGGGCCGGGGCCCAGACCGGCCACCCCCGGGTCGAGGAACTCGTCATCACCGAGCCGCTGGTGCTCGGCGCCCGCGACCACCGTGCTATCCAGATCGTCGTCGGCCCCGCTGACACGGGCGGCGCCCGGACGGTGACCGGGTACGCGCGGGACACCGAGCGCGGCGACGACGCGCCCTGGACCGAGCACTTCACGGGCACCCTCACCCAGGAGCCGCAGACCGCCCCCGGCGGGGACCTCCCGGCGGACACCGCGTGGCCGCCGCCCGGTGCCGTCGCCATCGACACGGCCTCCCTCTACGGTGAACTCGCCGCCTCCGGCCTCCACTACGGCCCGCTGTTCCAGCGGCTGCGCGCCGCCTGGCGGCTCGGGGACCGGATCCTCGCCGAGGCCGACCTCCCCGAGAGCCACCACCTCGACGCCGAACGGTACGGACTCCACCCCGCCCTCCTGGACGCGGCCCTGCACACCGCCGCCCTGGACGGCGGCCCCGACGAGGGCGCGATCCCCTTCAGCTGGGCCGGGGTCTCGCTCCGCTCCAGCGGCGCCACCGCCCTGCGGGTCACCCTCACCCGGCCCACCCCGCGCACGCTCTCGCTCACCGCCACCGACCCGTACGGCGCCCCCGTCATCTCCGTGGACTCCCTGCTGGTGCGCCCGCTGCCGACGGGGACGGCCACCCCCGGGCGCGACGCCCTGTTCCGCGTCGAGTGGCGCGAACTGCCGCCGCTTGAGGCCGAGTCGCAGGCCGCCCCGCTGGAGATCGTGGACCTGCCCGGCGGCGGCCCCCTGCCCGCCGCCGTGGACGAGGCGGTACGCGTGGCCCTGCACCGCACCCTGCGGGTGCTCCAGGAGCGTCTGGACACCCCCGGGGACGACGACACCCGGGTGGTGCTGCGCACCCGGGGCGCGGTCCGGCTGCCGGGCGAGGAGGCCGGGACCGACCCGGTCGCCGCGGCCGTCCAGGGGCTCGTCCGCTCGGCGCAGTCCGAGAACCCCGATCGCTTCCTGCTGATCGACACAGATGACACAGACGAGCCCACCGCCGACGCCGCGCTGTCCGCCGCGCTCCTCGCGTACGACGAGCGCCAGCTCACCCTCAGGGACGGACGCTGGTACGGCCCCCGGCTCACCCGGGTCCCGGTGACCGACGAAGCGGCGACCGGGGGAGCGGACCGCGCCGGGGCCGCCGTCAGCGCCCTCCCGGCCGCCCCGGACGGAACGTCCACCACCGGGCCGGACGCGGCCCCCTCCAGCGACGGCCCCGCGCCCCGCGCCCGTACCGGCTCCGGGTCCTTCGACCCCGACGGAACCGTCCTCGTCACCGGAGCCACCGGCCAGCTCGGCCGGGCCCTGTGCCGCCATCTCGTCACCGCGCACGGCGTACGGCACCTGCTGCTCACCAGCCGCAGCGGCCCCCGGGCCGAGGCCGCCGCCGAACTCCTCGCGCTGGACGCCGAGGTCACCCTCGTCGCCGCCGACGCCGCCGACCGGGGCGCGCTCGCCGACGCCCTCGCGGCCATCCCCGAGGAACATCCGCTCACCGCCGTCGTCCATCTCGCCGGGGCGCTCGACGACGGGATCATCCAGTCGCTGACCCCCGAGCGGATCGACACCGTCCTCGACGCCAAGGTCAGCGGCGCGCTCCACCTCCATGAACTGACCCAGGGCATGGACCTGTCCGCGTTCGTGCTCTTCGCCTCCGCCGCCGGGACCTTCGGCGGCCCGGGACAGGGCAACTACGCCGCCGCCAACGCCTACCTCGACGCCCTCGCCGCCGAGCGCCGCCGGGCCGGGCTCCCCGCCCAGTCGCTCTCCTGGGGCCTCTGGGAGGGCCGGGACGGCATGATCGGCGGTCTCAGCGACGCCGACCTCGCGCGCGCCGGGTCGATCGGTGTGCTCAGTCTGAGCGACACCGAGGGCCTCGCCCTGTTCGACGCCGCGCTCGCCCGGCCCGAGCCCAACCTCGTCTGCGCCGCCCTGGACTTCGCCGTGCTGCGCCGCCAGCCCGCCCATCTGCTCCCCGCGCTGCTGCGCGGCCTCGTCCGGCCCGCCGCCGCAGCCCCCTCCCGTACCGCTCCCGCCGCCACCGCCCGGCCCCACGCCATGATCGATCTGGTACGGGCGCGGGTGGCGGCCGTGCTGCGGTACGGCTCGCCGGGCGCGGTCGACACCGAGCGGGCCTTCTCCGAACTCGGCTTCGACTCCCTGATGGCCGTCGAACTCCGTAACCGGCTCAGCGAGGAGACCGGGGTCAGACTGCCCGCCTCCGCGATCTTCGACCATCCCACCCCCGCCGCGCTCGCCCGGCACCTCCAGGAGCGCGCCGACGCGCGGACGGCCCCCGCGCCGCCCCCCGCGACCACCCCGGCACGCGCCGTCACCACCGACGAACCCATCGCCATCGTCGGCATGGCCTGTCGGCTGCCGGGGGGTGTCACCTCGCCCGAGGAGCTGTGGGAGCTGGTGGAGCGCGGCGCCGACGCCGTCGTGCCGATGCCCGACGACCGTGGCTGGGACCTCGCCCAGCTCCTGCACCCCGACCCCGAGCGCCCCGGCACCAGCTACGCGGGCGAGGGCGGCTTCCTCGACGGCGCCGACCGCTTCGACCCCACCCTCTTCGGTGTCTCACCGCGCGAGGCGCTCGCCATGGACCCCCAGCAGCGGCTGCTGCTGGAGTCCTCCTGGGAGCTGTTCGAACGCGCCGGGATCCCGCCGCGCTCCCTCAAGGGCAGCAGCACGGGTGTCTTCGTCGGCCTGATGTACACCGACTACCCCATGCTGGTCCACGGCCGTGACCACGAGCTCGAAGGCCATCTCGGCAACGGCACGGCGGCCTCCATCGCCTCCGGCCGGATCGCCTACACCTACGGCCTGGAAGGCCCCGCCGTCACCGTCGACACCGCCTGCTCCTCCTCGCTGGTGGCGCTGCACTGGGCCGTCGGCGCGCTGCGCTCCGGCGAGTGCTCGCTGGCGGTGGCGGGCGGCGCGACCGTGATGTCCACCCCCACCGTCTTCCAGGAGTTCAGCCGCCAGCGCGGGCTCGCGTCCGACGGCCGCTGCAAGCCGTTCGCGGACGGGGCCGACGGCACCGGCTGGGGCGAGGGGGTGGGCCTGCTGCTGCTGGAGCGGCTCTCCGACGCCCGCCGCCACGGCCATCGCGTCCTCGGGCTCGTCCGGGGCTCGGCGGTCAACTCCGACGGCGCCTCCAACGGCCTCACCGCGCCCAACGGCCCGTCCCAGCAGCGGGTGATCCGCGCGGCGCTGGCCAGCGCGGGGCTCACCGCCGCCGAGGTGGACGCGGTGGAGGCGCATGGCACCGGCACCCCGCTCGGCGACCCGATCGAGGCCCAGGCCCTGCTCGACACCTACGGCCAGGAGCGGCCCGCCGACACCCCGCTGCTCGTCGGCGCGCTGAAGTCCAACATCGGCCACACCCAGGCCGCCGCCGGGGTCGCCGGGGTCATCAAGACCGTGATGGCGATGCGCCGGGGCGTCCTGCCGGGGATCCTCCATCTGGACGCCCCCTCGTCCCGGGTGGACTGGGAGACGGGCGCGGTCCGGCTGCTGGAGCACAACCGCGCCTGGCCCACCACGGACCATCCGCGCCGCGCGGCCGTCTCCTCCTTCGGGATCAGCGGCACCAACGCGCATGTGATCCTGGAACAGCCGCCCCAGGAGCCGGACGAGCACCAGGGCCACCAGCGGGGCCAGGCCCCGGCGGCGGACTCCGGCGCGGATGCCCTGACGGCGCCGACCATCGAGACGGCTCCCGGCGCCAGCGGGGCCGGGACATCCGCGGCGACGGCCCCCGGCACCACGGGGGCCGGGGCGCTCTCCGAGCCCGCCCCCCTGGTCGCGTGGCCGCTCTCCGAGCCCGCCCCCCTGGTCGCGTGGCCGCTCTCCGCGCCCTCGCCGCTCGCCCTGCGCGCCCAGGCGGAACGGCTGCTGCGCCACCTGGAGACCCCCGGCGACACCCCGGCCGACGGCACGGATCCGGCGACGGCACCCGGCCTCGCAGGGGCTACGGAGTCGGTGAGCGTCCTCGTGACGGCCACCGGCCCCGCCGGGGGTACGGAGTCGGCGGGCGACCCGCTGACCGCCTCCGCGAACGCCCCGGCGACGGCCCGCCCCGGTGCCGGACCCCGTCCCACCCCCGCCGACATCGGCCACTCCCTCGTCACCACCCGCTCCTCCTTCGACCACCGGGCCGTCGTCGTCGGCGCCGACCCCGGGGAACTGCTCGCCGGAGTGCGCGCGCTCGCCGCGGGCGAACCCGGGGCCTCCGTGGTGGAGGGCGTGGCCCGGCCCGGGGCCAAACCCGTCTTCGTCTTCCCCGGGCAGGGCTCCCAGTGGGCCGGGATGGCCGCCGGGCTCCTCGACACCTCCCCGGTCTTCGCCGCCGAGATAGCGCGCTGCGAGGCCGCGCTCGGTGTGTACCTGGACTGGTCCCTGACCGATGTCCTGCGCGGCGCCCCCGGCGCCCCCGGCCTGGACGGCGATGACGTGGTCCAGCCCGCCACCTTCGCCGTCACCCTCGCGCTCGCCGCGCTCTGGCGGTCCTACGGTGTCGAACCCGCCGCCGTCGTGGGCCACTCCCAGGGCGAGATGGCCGCCGCCTGCTTCTCCGGCGCGCTGTCGCTGAGTGATGCCGCCCGGGTGGTGTGCCTGCGCGGACGCGAGGTCACCGCGCTCGCCGGACGCGGTGGACTGCTCTCCGTCGAGGCCACCCCCGAACGGGTGACGGAACTCCTGGAGCCCTACGCCGGACGGCTCTGCCACGGCGCGGTCAACAGCCCCCGCGCCGTGGTGGTCTCCGGCGACGAGGACGCCCTCGGGGAACTGGCCGCCGAGTGCCGCGCGAGCGGGCTGCGGGTCAAGCGCGTCCCCATCAACTACGCCTCCCACTCGGCCCACGCCGACGCGCTGGAGGACCGGCTGATGGAGGTGCTCGGCCCGGTCCGGCCCACCCTGCCCACGGTGCCGTTCCTCTCCACGGTGACGGTCGACTGGGCCGATGAGGACCTGCCGCTCGACGCGGGGTACTGGTTCCAGAACCTGCGCCGGACCGTCCGCTTCGCCGACGCCGTACGCTCCCTCGCCGACCAGGGATTCGGACCGATGATCGAGGTCAGCGCCCACCCGGTGCTCACCTCGGCGGTCCTGGAGACCCTCGCCGACCGGGACGGCGCCGCCGCCGTCGGCACCCTGCGGCGCGGGGACGGCGGACCGCGCCGCTTCCTGCGCTCGCTGGCCGAGGCCCACACCGCCGGGGCCCCCGTCGACTGGACACCCCTGTTCGCGCCCACCGGGGCGCGGCGGGTCGATCTGCCCCCGTACGCCTTCCAGCGCCGCCGGTTCTGGCCCGACACCGCCGCCACGGCGACGGCGGCCGTCACCGACCCGCAGGAGGCCGAGTTCTGGAGCGCGGTACGGCGCCAGGACGCGGAGGCGGTCGCCGCCCGGGTCGGTGCCGACGCCGGTGACCTCGCCTCCGTCCTGCCCGCGCTCTCCCGCTGGCACGGTGAGCGCACCACCCGCGCCACGCTCGACCGCTGGCGCTACCGCACCACCTGGGTGCCCGTCCGCCCGGCCCGCACCCCCGAACTGACGGGCCGCTGGCTGCTGCTGCACTCCGGAGACGGCCCGCACGCCCCGCTCGGGGACGAGATCGCCGACGCGTTGACGGCCGGGGGCGCCGACATCGTCCGGCTGGCCCTGACGGAGCCGCTCACCGATGCCACCGCCACGGCCGTCGCCGACCGGATCCGCGCCGCCACCGGACCCGGTGCCCCGCTCGCCGGAGTGCTCTGCCTCACCGGCCTGGACGAGACCCCCGACCCCGCGCACCCCGCGCTCACCCAGGGGCTGGGACAGTGGCTGACCACCGTCAGGGCACTGGCCGCGCTCGACAGCGGCCTCCCCCTGTGGACGGTGACCGTCCGGGCCGTCGGCACCGGCCCCGACGATCCGCCCGCCCATCCGGCGCAGGCCCTGCTGTGGGGCGCCGGCGCCGTCCTCGGCCTGGAACTGCCCCACTGCACCGGCGGGCTGATCGACCTGCCCGGCCCGCTCGGCCCGGAAGGCGCCGCACTGCTCCGTACCGTCCTCAGCGGAGTCACCGAGGAGGAGCACCTCGCGATCCGCTCCACCGGCCTCATGGCACGGCGGCTGGTGCGCGCCCCCGCCGGGGGACCGGCGACACCGTGGCGGCCCCGGGGGACCGTACTGATCACCGGAGGCACCGGGGCCATCGGCGGGCATGTCGCCCGCTGGGCCGCACGGTCGGGTGCCGAACGGATCGTGCTGGTCAGCAGGCGCGGCGAGGCCGCCGAGGGCATGCCAGAACTGCGGGCGGAACTCCTCGCGTCCGGCGCCGAGACCATCGCCGCCGCCTGCGACCTCACCGACCGGGAGGCCCTCGCCACCCTCATCGCCAAACTGGAGGTGGACGGCCCCCCGATCCGGGCGATCCTGCACGCGGCCGGGACCAACGGCGCCGAGCGCCCGCTCGGCCTGCTCACCCCCGGTGACCTGGCCACCGTCCTCGGCCCGAAGGTCGAAGGCGCCCGCCATCTCGCCGCGCTCGCCGGGGAACACGCCCTCGACCTCGACGCCTTCGTCCTCTTCTCCTCGCTCACCGGAACCCTCGGCGACACCGGGCGCGCCCCCTACGCCGCCGCCAACGCCTTCCTGGACTCCTTCGCCGCCGAGCGGCGCGCCGCCGGTCTCCCGGCGCTCTCCCTCGCCTGGGGCACCTGGGACGGCGGCGGCATGGCGGAACACAGCTCGGCCACCGTCCTGCGCCAGCTCGGCTTCCACCATATGGACCCCGAACTCGCCGTCGGCGCCCTCGCCGACGCCGCCGGGACCCCCGACGGGGACCTGATCGTCGCCGACATCGGCTGGCGCTCCTTCGCCCCCGCCTACACCGCCGCCCGGCACCGGCCGCTGATCGACGGCGTCGCCGACGCCCGCCAGGCGCTCGCCGTACCGACCCCGTCCACGACCGCCGAGGAGGACGGCGACCTCGCCTTCGTACGGGAGCTGGGAGCGGCCGAACCCGCCGAACGTCAGCGGCTGCTGGTCGACCGGGTCCAGCGGGAGGCCGCCGTCGCCCTCGGCCACACCTCCGCCGCCGAGATGCGGATCGACCGGCCGTTCAAGGAACTCGGCTTCGACTCCCTCACCGTCATCACCCTGCGCAACCGGCTCGCCGCCGTCACCGGGCTGACCCTGCCCACCACCCTCGTCTACGACCACCCCACCTTCGACTCCCTGGCCCGCCATCTGACGGCCGAACTGTTCGGGACCGACGGCACGGGCGCGGGCCGCGACACCGCGCCGCAGAGCGCCGAGGAGGCGGCGACCTGGGCCACCCTGCGCACCATCCCGCTGCGCCGGATGCGCGAGACCGGCCTCCTCGACGCCCTGCTCGCCCTCGCCTCCGACCCCGGGCACCCCGATCAGTCCGGCGCCCCCGGTCCGGCCGCCGGGTCCACCGGCGGCGCCGACGACACCACGGACACCGACCAGTTCGACGACATGGACCTCTCCGACCTCGTCGCCCTCGCCCTGGGCGACGCCACCGACACGGGCAGCGGCACTGACCACCTCTCACGGGAAAGCTGACATGACGGCACCTTCCGACAAGATCGTCGACGCGCTGCGCACGGCGCTCCGTGACAACGAACGCCTCAAGCAGCACAACCAGCGTCTCGAAGCGGTCGCGCGCGAACCCATCGCCATCGTCGGCATGGCCTGCCGCCTCCCCGGAGGGGCCGACACCCCCGAGAAGTTCTGGCGGCTGCTCGCCGACGGCGTGGACGCCGTCGGCGACTTCCCCGACCGGCCCGGCTGGGACCTGGCGACCCTCGTCGACCCCGACCCGGACCGGCGCGGCACCACCTATGTCAGCCAGGGCGGCTTCCTCCACGACGCCGACCGCTTCGACGCCGGTTTCTTCGGGATCAACCCCCGTGAGGCGCTCGCCATGGAACCCCAGCAGCGGCTGCTGCTGGAGACCGCCTGGGAGGCCCTCGAACGCGCCCGTATCCCCGCCGCCTCGCTCCGCTCCACCGCCACCGGCGTCTTCGTCGGCGCCACCGGCCAGGACTACGCGCCACTGGTCCACCAGTCCGGGGTGGAGACCGAGGGCTATATGGCCACCGGCACCCACTCCAGCGTCGCCTCCGGACGCATCTCGTACACCCTCGGTCTCGAAGGCCCGGCCGTCACCGTCGACACCGCCTGCTCCACCTCCCTCGTCACGCTCCACCTCGCCGCCCAGTCCCTGCGCAACGGCGAGTGCTCCCTCGCCCTCGCGGGCGGCGCCACCCTGATGGCGAGCCCCGCCACCTTCCTGGAGTTCAGCCGCCAGCGCGGCCTCGCCGTCGACGGCCGCTGCAAGGCGTTCTCCGACAGCGCCGACGGGACCGGCTGGGCCGAGGGCGTCGGCATGCTGCTGCTGGAGCGGCTCTCCGACGCCCGCCGCAACGGCCGCCGGATCCTCGCCGTCATCCGGGGCTCCGCCGTCAACCAGGACGGCGCCTCCAACGGACTGACCGCGCCCAACGGCCCCTCCCAGCGCCGTGTCATCCGCGAGGCCCTCGCCAGCGCCGGGCTCACCCCCGGTGAGATCGACGCGGTCGAGGCCCACGGCACGGGAACGACCCTGGGCGACCCCATCGAGGCCCAGGCGCTGCTCGCGAGCTACGGCAAGGATCGGGAACGGCCGCTCTGGCTGGGGTCGGTGAAGTCGAACATCGGCCACACCCAGGCCGCCGCCGGGGTCGCCGGGCTGATGAAGATGGTCCTGGCCATGCGGAACGACCTGCTCCCCAAGACCCTGCACGTGACGACTCCCTCGTCCCATGTCAGCTGGTCGTCCGGGGCCGTCGAACTGCTCACCGAGGCCCGGCCCTGGCCCGCCTCGGCCGACCGGCCGCGCCGCGCGGGCATCTCCTCCTTCGGCATGAGCGGCACCAACGCCCACGTCATCATCGAGGAGGCCCCGGCCCCCGCCGAAGCCCCGTCCCCGGGCCCCGCCCCGGACGTCCTGCCCTGGCTGCTCTCCGGCCGCACCGCCGCCGCCCTGCGCGCCCAGGCCGGTGCCCTCACCCCGCTGCTCCCCGGCGCCGACCCGGCCGCCCTCGGCTGGTCCCTGGCCGCCTCCCGCGCCCGCTTCGAACACCGCGCCGTCGTCCTGCCCCCGTACGGTCCGGGTCTGGGCGCCCTCGCCGCGGACACCCTCACCGCCGGTGTCGTCCGGGGCCAGTCGGGCCCGGTCGGCCGGACCGTCCTCGTCTTCCCCGGGCAGGGCGCCCAGTGGGCCGGGATGGGCGGCGAACTGCTCGACACCTCGCCCGTGTTCGCGGCCGTCGTGGCCGAGTGCGAGAAGATCCTGGACGGTCTGGAGGGGCCGGACACGGTCGACTGGTCCCTCACCGACGCCCTGCGGGACGGCACCGGCCTGGACCGGGTCGATGTCGTCCAGCCCGCCTCCTTCGTGGTCATGGTGGCGCTGGCGGCCCTGTGGGAGTCCTACGGCATCACCCCGGCCGCCGTCGTGGGCCACTCCCAGGGCGAGGTCGCCGCCGCCCATGTGGCGGGCGTGCTCTCCCTGCACGACGCGCTGCGCGTGGTCGTCGCCCGCTCCGCGGCCATCGCCTCCCTCGGCGGGACCGGCGCGGTCGCCTCGCTGCGCGCCCCGGCCGCACGCGTGCGGGCGCTGCTGCCCGACGGTGTCTCCATCGCCGCCGTCAACGCGCCCGAACAGCTCGTCGTCTCCGCGACCGCGCCCCTGATCGAGCGGGTCCTCGCCGGGTGCGAGCGCGAGGGCGTGCCCGCCCGCCGGGTCGCCATGGACTTCGCGTCCCACTCGCCCGCGATGGAGCCGCTGCGGGAGCGCCTGCTGGACGCGCTGGAGGGCATCACCCCCCGCGCCGGGCGGATCCCGTTCCTCTCCACCGTCACCGGGGAGTTCACCGACCCGCTGACCATGGACGCCGACTACTGGTACCGCAACCTGCGCGAGCCCGTACGGTTCGCGGACGCGGTGGAGCGGCTCGCCGCCGACGGCTACGGCGTCTTCGTGGAGGCGTCCTCCCACCCCGTACTGACGGCCGCCGTCGAGGAGACCCTGGAGCGGTGGGAGCACGCCGCGGAGCCGGGGACGCCCTCCGCCGCGCCCGCGTCGGCGGCCGCCGGACCCGGCGCCGCCGACGACCAGCAGCGCGTCATCACCGGCACCCTGCGCCGCGCGGACGGGGGCCTGGCCCGCTTCCTCGCCAGCGCCGCCGAGCTGTGGACGCGGGGCGTGGACGTCGACTGGTCCGCCGCCTATCCGCAGCCCCGCCCCCAGCTGGTCGACCTCCCCACGTACGCCTTCCAGCGCCGCCGCTACTGGCCGGAACCCGCGCCCGTGGCAGCGGAGACATCCGCCGCCGACCCCGCCGACAGCGCGTTCTGGACCGCCGTGGAGAGCGCGGACACCGACGCCCTGGCCGCCGCGCTCGGCACCGACACCGCCCTGCTCGACCCCGTCCTGCCCGCGCTCGGGACGTGGCGCCGCCGTCGGCGCGAGCAGCACACCGCCGACGGCTGGCGCTACGAGGTGGTGTGGCGGCCCCGGCCCACGGGCACGCCCGGCACCTCCGCCACATCGGGCACCTCCGCCACATCCGGCACCTTCGTGGGCACGGCACCCGAGCCCGACGCCACCACGCCCCCCGCCCCCGGCCGTCTCGGCGGCACCTGGCTGGTCCTCGTGGGCCAGGCGGACGCCGAAGGCGCGACGGCGACCGCCGTCACCACCGCCCTCGGCGAACGGGGCGCCACCGTCCACACCCTCGTGGTCGGCGACACCGACGGCGACCGGGAGACACTGGCCGTACGGCTGCGGGAGAGCGCGCCGGAAGCGGCGGGCGTGCTGAGCCTGCTCGCGCTCGACGAGCGGCCGGACCCGCGCCACCCCGCCCTCACCCGTGGTCTGGCCACCACCATGGCGCTCACCCAGGCCCTGGGCGACGCGGGGATCACCGCTCCCCTGTGGATCGCCACCCAGGGTGCCGTCTCCATCGGCCGCTCCGACCCCCTGCGCACCCGCCACCAGGCGATGGTCTGGGGATTCGGCCGGGTCGTGGGCCTGGAACACCCCGACCGCTGGGGCGGGCTGCTCGATCTGCCCGCCACCCTGGTCGCGCGCGACGCCGAACGCCTGGCCGCCACCCTCGCCGACGGAGCCGAGGACCAAGTGGCGCTGCGCGGTTCGGGAGCCTTCGTACGGCGCCTGATCCGGGCCACGCCGGGGCGGCCCGAGCGCCGGACCTGGCAGCCGCACGGCACGGCCCTGATCACCGGCGGAACCGGAGGCATCGGTTCGGCACTGGCCCGCTGGTTCGCCACCCACGGCATCGACCACCTCGTCCTCACCGGACGCCGGGGCGCCGACGCGCCCGGTGCCACCGCACTCCGCGACGAACTCACCGCACTCGGCGTCGGTGTCACCCTCGCCGCCTGCGACACGGCCGACCGAGACGCCCTGGCCCGCGTCCTCGACCTCGTCCCGGACGCGCACCCGCTCACCACGGTGGTGCACGCGGCGGGCGTCGGCCAGTTCCAGGAACTGGCCGACAGCACACCCGAAGACCTCGCCGACGTCCTGGCGGCCAAGGTTCTCGGCGCCGCCCACCTCGACGACCTCCTCGGCGACCGCCCGCTCGACGCGTTCGTCCTCTTCTCCTCCATCGCCGCCACCTGGGGCAGCGGCGGCCAGAGCGGCTACGCCGCCGCCAACGCCCACCTCGACGCCCTCGCCGAGCACCGCCGCGCGCGCGGAGCGACGGCCACCTCCATCGCCTGGGGCGCCTGGGGCGGCGCCGGTCTCGCCACCGACGCGGGCATGGCACGCCACCTCCAGGCCCGGGGCATCGGCGCCATGGACCCCGCGCTCGCCATCGCCGCGCTGCGCGCCGCCGTCGAACGCGACGAGACCCTCGCCGTCGTCGCGGACATGGACTGGGAACGCTTCGCGCCCCCCTTCGCGGCGGCCCGCCCCCGGCCCCTGCTGGACGAACTCCCCGAGGTGCGCGAGGCCCTGGCGCCCGGCGCCCAGAGCGGCCAGGACACCGAGGCGGACACCCTGCGCCGCCGCCTCGCCGTCCTCTCCCCGGCCGAGCGGCTCCGTGAACTCCTCGACCTCGTCCGGGTCCACGCCGCCGGAGTCCTCGGCCACGACGACGGCCCGGCGGCCATCGAGGCGGGACGCGCCTTCCGCGACCTCGGCTTCGACTCCCTCACCGCCGTCGAACTCCGCAACCGGCTGGCCTCCGTCACCGGTCTCACCCTGCCCGCCACCCTGGTCTTCGACCACGCCCAGCCCCGGCCGCTCGCGCGCCATCTGCACCAGCTGCTCTTCGGCGACCAGGAACCGGCCGCCGACGGTGACGGTACGGACGGCCGCGCCCGGCCCGTGGACGACGAGCCCATCGCCATCATCGGTATGAGCTGCCGACTGCCCGGCGGCGTCAGCTCACCGGACGACCTGTGGCGGCTGCTCGCCAGCGGCAGCGACGCGCTCTCCCCCTTCCCCACCGACCGCCACTGGTCCCTGGAGGGCCACCCGGCGGGCGTCGGCGGCTTCGTCCACGACGCGGCCGGGTTCGACGCGGGCTTCTTCGGCATCTCGCCGCGCGAGGCCCTCGCCATGGACCCGCAGCAGCGGATCCTTCTGGAGGCGGCCTGGGAAGCCCTCGAACACGCCGGGATCGCCCCGGACTCCACCCGTGGCTCGCGCACCGGGGTCTTCGTCGGCTGCACCGGCCAGGGATACGGAACCGGCTCCGCCGTCCCCGACGAGGTCAAGGGCCATCTGCTGGTCGGCAACTCCACCAGCGTGGTCTCCGGCCGGGTCGCCTACGCGCTGGGCCTGGAGGGCCCGGCGATCACCCTGGACACGGCCTGCTCCTCCTCCCTGGTCGCCCTCCACTGGGCCGGCCGCTCGCTGCGCTCCGGCGAGTCGTCGCTGGCGCTGGCGGGCGGCGTCACGGTCATGGCGACGCCCGGCGCCTTCGCCGAGTTCGAGCGCCAGGGCGGCCTCGCGTCCGACGGCCGCTGCAAGGCGTTCTCGGATGACGCGGACGGTACGGGCTGGGCCGAGGGCGTGGGCCTGCTGGTGCTGGAACGGCTCTCCGACGCGCGGCGCAACGGGCATCGGGTGCTCGCTGTCGTACGGGGCTCCGCGGTCAACCAGGACGGCGCCTCCAACGGCCTGAGCGCCCCGAACGGCCCGTCGCAGCAGCGGGTGATCCGCGACGCGCTGGCGAGTGCCGGTGTGACCGCCGCTGAGGTGGACGTGGTCGAGGCCCACGGCACGGGCACCTCCCTCGGTGACCCGATCGAGGCGCAGGCCCTGCTGGCGAGCTACGGCAGTGACCCGGCGCGTGAGCGCCCGCTGTGGCTGGGCTCGGTGAAGTCCAACATCGGTCATACGCAGGCGGCGGCCGGTGTCGCGGGCGTGATGAAGATGGTCCTCGCCCTCCAGCGGGAGTCGCTGCCGAAGACGCTGCACGTGGGTACGCCGTCCTCGCATGTGGACTGGTCCGCGGGCGCGGTCGAGCTGCTGACGGAGGCCCGTCAGTGGCCGGTGTCGCCGGACCGGCCCCGCCGGGCCGGAGTGTCCTCGTTCGGCGTGAGCGGGACGAACGCGCATGTGATCGTCGAGGAGGCTCCGGCGTTCGCCCCGGCGGAACCGGAGCCCACGCCCGCCCCGGATACTCCGCGGCTGCCGGTGGTGCCATGGCTGCTGTCGGCGAAGTCCGCCGACGCCGTGGCCGCGCAGGCGGCCCGGCTGCGCTCCGCCCTGGGCGGGAACCCGCTGGATGTGGGGCTCTCGCTCGCGGTGACACGGACGGCGCTGGACCACCGGTCGTTCGTCGTCGGAGCCGACGGGGATGAGCTGGCTACCGGCCTGGACGCGCTGGCGTCGGGCCGGGTACGCGCCTCCGCCGCCGGATCCGGTCTGACGGGTGTGGTGTTCTCCGGTCAGGGCGGTCAGCGGGTGGGGATGGGCCGTGAACTGGCCTCCGTCTTCCCCGTCTTCGCCGAGGTACTGGAGGAGGTGTGCGCCCAGTTCGATGTGGTCCTGGACCGTCCGCTGAAGGAGATCGTCTTTGACGACACGGAGGGTGTTCTGGGTCTGACGGGGTGGGCGCAGCCCGCGCTGTTCGCCGTCGAGGTGGCGCTGTATCGCCTGACCGAGTCGTGGGGTGTACGCCCGGACTATCTGGTCGGGCACTCGGTCGGCGAACTGGCCGCCGCTTACGTGTCCGGGGTGGTGTCGCTGGAGGACGCGTGCCGTCTGGTGGCGGCCCGCGCAAGTCTGATGCAGGCCCTGCCGACCGGTGGCGCCATGTGGGCGGTCCGCGCGTCCCTGGACGAGGTCACCCCGCATCTGGTCGACGGCGTCTCCGTCGCGGCGGTCAATGCTCCCGGTCAGGTGGTCCTCTCCGGCACCCGTACGGCGGTCGAGCAGGTCTCGGCGGCGCTCACCGACCGTCAGGGCCGCTGGCTTGAGGTCAGCCATGCCTTCCACTCGGACCTGATGGACCCGATGCTCGACGCCTTCCGCGACATCGCGTCGACCATCGCCTACGACCGCCCGCGCATCCCGATCGTCTCCACGTTGACCGGCGAGCCGGTCACCGCGTTCACGGCGGACTACTGGGTGGACCAGGTCCGTGGCACGGTCCGGTTCGCGGACGCCATCACCCGCCTCACCGGCCTCGGCGTCACCCGGTTCCTGGAGCTGGGCCCGGACGCGAGTCTGGTCGGCGCCATCAGCGAGACCGCCGACGAGGCCCTGGCCGTCGGACTTCTCTCCCGTAAGCGTGCGGAGCCGGTCACGGCTGTCACCACCCTGGCCCGGCTCTGGGCCGATGGCGGGACGGTCGACTGGGCCGCCTTCTACGCCCCCACTGCCGCACAGACCACCGACCTCCCCACCTACCCCTTCCAGCACCAGCGCTACTGGCTCAACGGCAACCCCGCCGAGCTGATGGACCCGGCCGACCGCTGGAGCTATCAGGTCGACTGGCGCGCCATGGACCTTCCCCCGTCGGGACGGCTCCCGGGGCGGTGGCTGGTGGTCACTCGGAGCACCGGGGCGGAGACCGGGGCGGACGACCCGCTGGCGCCGAGGGTGGTGGACGCGCTGCGCGCCGCCGGTGCCGAGCCCCTGACCCTGGCCGTCGGACCGGACACCGACCGTGCCACGCTCGCCGGAGCACTGCGGGAGCACCAGGGCGCCGCCGGAGTGGTCACCCTGATCGCCTCCGGCGCGCACCACGGGCCGGGCGCGGAGGCGGTCGCCGCGACCGCCACCCTGGTCCAGGCCCTCGGTGACGCCGGGGTCCCCGGCCGCCTCTGGGCCGTCACGACCGGCGCCGTCTCCATCGGCGCCCTGGACACCCCCGCGCGCCCGGAGGCGGCGGCCGTCTGGGGGCTCGGCCGGGTCGCGGCCCTGGAGCACCCGGACCGCTGGGGCGGTCTGGTGGATCTGCCGCCGGTGCCGGGGGACCACGAGGTCAGCGGGCTGATCGGGCTGCTGGCGGGAGCGTCCCCGGAGGATCAGGTCGCGCTCCGGCCGGGCGGGTCCTTCGCCCGCCGGCTGGTCCGGGCCCGCGTACCCCGCCCCGCCGACGGCCAGAACGGAGCCCTCACCGGCACCGTCCTGGTGACCGGCGGTACCGGCGCCCTGGGCGCGCATGTCTCCCGCTGGCTGGTGGACCAGGGAGCCGACACCCTCGTCCTGGTGAGCCGCCGGGGCCCGGACGCGCCCGGCGCGGAGGCGCTCCGGGCCGAACTGGCCGAACGCGGGGCCACGGTCGTCCTCGCGGCCTGTGACACCTCGGACCGTGACGCGCTGGCCCGGCTCCTCGACGGCCTGGACGCCGACGGCGTCCGTATCGACGCGGTCATCCACGCGGCGGGCGTCGTCGACGACGGACTGCTGCACACCCTGAGCCCGCGTCAGCTCGAAGCCGTCTGGGACGCCAAGGCCACCGCCGCCCACCACCTCCATGAGCTGCTGGCCGACCGCGAACTGTCCGCCTTCGTCCTGTTCTCCTCCTTCTCCGGCACGTTCGGCGCCGTCGGCCAGGCCGGATACGCGGCCGCCAACGCCTATCTCGACGCGCTCGCCGAGTTCCGTACCGCCGCCGGACTGCCCGCGCTCTCCGTGGCCTGGGGCCCGTGGGCGGGCGGTGGCATGGCCGCGGACGCGGCCCTCACCGAGCGGATGGTGCGCAGCGGTCTGCGGCCGATGGACTCCGCGCCCGCCCTGGACACCCTCGCCCGCGTCGTCACCGGCCCCGCGCCCACGGCGGTCGTCGCCGACGTCGACTGGGCCAGGCTCGGCGCCGAACGCGCCACCGGGGAGCGGCTCCCGCTGATCGCCGAACTCGTCCCGGCCACGGAACCGGCCCGCGCGTCCGTGATCCCCGGCGCCGAGCCCGCGCTCTCCCGCGAGGTGCGGACGCTGCCCCCGGCCGCCCGGCACGCCGCCGTCCTCGAAACGGTCCGCGCCCAGGCCGCCGACGTCCTCGGCCATCCCGGCATCGAACCCGTCGCCCCCACCGCGTCCTTCGCGGAGCTGGGCTTCGACTCGCTGCTCGCCATGGACCTGCGCACCCGGCTCAAGGCGCTGACCGGGCTCGCGCTGCCCGCGACCCTGCTCTACGACCAGCCCACCGCCGACGCCCTCGCCACCCATCTGGCCGAGCGCCTCTCGGGCGGCGGCACCGGACCCGCCACCGCGACCACCGCCGGGGCCGTGGTCGCGGACGGCGAACCGATCGCCATCGTCGGCATGAGCTGCCGCTTCCCCGGCGGCGTGGACACCCCCGAGGACCTGTGGCGGCTCCTCACCGACGGCGCGGACGCCATGACCGCCTTCCCTGAGGACCGGGGCTGGGACCTCGCCTCCCTCTACCACCCGGACCCCGACCACGAGGGCACCTGCTATGTGAAGGAGGGCGGCTTCCTGCGGGGCGCCGCCGACTTCGACGCCGACCTCTTCGGGATCAACCCCCGTGAGGCCCTCGCCATGGACCCGCAGCAGCGGCTCCTCATGGAGTGCTCCTGGGAGGCCCTGGAACGCGCGGGCATCGACCCCAGGTCCGTACGCGGCAGCCAGATCGGCGTCTTCGCCGGAACCAACGGCCAGGACTACCCGGCCGTCCTGCACCGCTCCCGCGAGAACCTCGGCGGCTATGTCGCCACCGGCAACGTGGCCAGTGTGCTCTCGGGCCGGATCTCCTACTCCTTCGGCCTGGAAGGCCCCGCCCTCACCGTCGACACCGCCTGCTCCGCCTCCCTCGTCGCCCTCCACCTCGCCGTCCAGGCGCTGCGCGCGGGCGAGTGCGAGGCCGCCCTCGTCGGCGGGGCCACGGTGATGACGACACCGAGCGTGTTCGTGGAGTTCAGCAGGCAGCGCGCGCTGTCGGCCGACGGCCGCTGCAAGGCGTTCTCCGACAGCGCCGACGGCACCGGCTGGGGCGAAGGCGTCGGCGTGGTCCTCGTCGAGCGGCTCTCCGAGGCCCGCCGCAAGGGCCATCCGGTCCTCGCCGTCGTCCGGGGCTCCGCCGTCAACCAGGACGGTGCCTCCAACGGGCTCACCGCCCCCAACGGCGCCGCGCAGCGGCGCGTCATCCACAAGGCCCTCGCCGACGCGGGAGTCCCCGCCACCGAGGTCGACGCCGTGGAGGCGCACGGCACCGGCACCACCCTCGGCGACCCCATCGAGGCCCAGGCGCTCCTCGCCACCTACGGCCAGGACCGCCCCGACGACCAGCCCCTGTGGCTCGGCTCCATCAAGTCCAACCTCGGCCACACCCAGGCGGCGGCGGGCCTCGCCGGAGTCATCAAGATGGTGCTGGCCCTGCGCCACTCCACACTCCCCGCCAGCCTCCACGTCACCGAACCCTCCACCCATGTCGACTGGGCCTCCGGCGCCGTCCGCGTCCTCGCCGCCCCCCGCCCCTGGCCGGTCCTGGACCACCCCCGGCGCGCGGGCGTCTCGGCGTTCGGCGTGAGCGGTACGAACGCCCACGCCATCCTCGAAGAGGCACCGCCCCTGGCGCCCGCGCCACACGAGGGCCCCACCGACCCCGTACCGGCCGTCACACAAGACCCGCACGCGGGAGATCAGCACCCCGACGGACCGCGCCGAGAACGCGACACCACAGAGGCGACCGACACCCAGGACACGCGCCCCGAACGCGACACCACGGAGGCGCGCCCCGCACCAGTCGTCCCCTGGATCCTCTCCGGCCGGACCCTGGCGGCCCTCGCGGCCCAGGCCGACCGGCTGCGCGCCACTATGGAGGCGTACGACGCGGAGCGACGCCCCTCGGTCGCGGACGTCGCCTGGTCCCTCGCGACCACACGCGCCTCCCTGGAGCAGCGCGCCGCCATCACGGGCACCACCGACGACGAGATGGTGTCCGCCCTCGCCGCCCTCGCCACCGGACAGGAGACGCACAACCTGGTCACCGGCGCGGCGGGCGCACCCGGCAAGACCGTGTTCGTCTTCCCCGGACAGGGCTCCCAGTGGGTCGGCATGGCCGTGGAACTCGCCGAGAGCGCCCCCGTCTTCGCCGCCAAGCTCGCCGAGTGCGAGGACGCCCTCGCGGAGTTCACCGACTGGCGGCTCACCGACGTCCTGCGCGGCGCGCCCTGCGCACCGACGCTCGACCGGGTCGACGTCGTCCAGCCCGCGCTCTTCGCCGTCATGGTGGCGCTCGCGGCGCTCTGGGAGCACTCCGGGGTACGCCCCCACGCCGTCATCGGCCACTCCCAGGGCGAGATCGCCGCCGCCCATGTCGCCGGGGCCCTCACCCTGCGCGACGCCGCCCGGGTCGTCTGCCTGCGCAGCCAGGCCCTGATCCCCCTCGCGGGCCAGGGCGGCATGGTCTCCCTCATGCTCGCCGCCGAACCGGCGGCCGAACTCATCGCCCCCTACGGCACCCGGCTCGCGGTCGCCGCCGTCAACGGACCCGCCTCCGTCGTCGTCTCCGGCGACGAGGACGCCGTCGACGAACTCCTCCGCGACTGCCAGGCGCGTGACATCAGGGCCCGCCGGGTCCCCGTCACCTACGCCTCCCACTGCGCCCACGTCGACCGCATCCACGACGACCTGCGCACCGCGCTGGGCCCGATCACCCCGCGCCGCCCCGACATCCCGCTGCTCTCCACCGTCACCGGCACCTGGGCCGGTGACGGCGACCTGGTGGACGCCGAGTACTGGTTCCGCAACCTGCGGCAGCCCGTGATGCTCGACCCCGCCGTCCGCGCCCTCCTCGCCTCCGGGCACCGCACCTTCATCGAGATCAGTCCCCACCCCGTCCTCACCGTCCCCGTCCAGGAGACCCTCGACTCCGCCGACACCACCGCCGGACGGCTCTTCGTCGGCGGCTCCCTGCGCCGCGACGACGGCGGCGCGCGCCGCTTCACCACCTCGCTCGCCGAAGCCCATGTCTCCGGCGTCGACCTCGACTGGACCGCCGTCTTCGGCGACGCCCGTCCGCGCCGGGTCGAGCTGCCCACGTACGCGTTCCAACGGCGTACGTTCTGGCCGCGCCCCGCCGAGGAGACCGCGACCACCAGCGGCGACCCCGTCGAGAGCGCCTTCTGGGAAGCGGTCGACGGCAGCGGCGCCGACGAACTCGCCACCACACTCGGCGTCGACCGGACCGCGCTCACGGAGGTCCTGCCCGCACTCGCCACCTGGCGCCGCGCCCGGCGCGAGGCCGCCACCCTGGACACCTGGCGCTACCGCGTGGAGTGGCGGCCGCTCGCGCCCCAGCACACGCCGGACCCGGCCCGGCTGAACGGCACCTGGCTGCTGCTCAGCCCGAGCGCGGCCCAGGACGCCCCGCTCCCCGGCTTCCTCACCCGGGCGCTCGGCCGGCCCGGCACCGACATCGTCCGGATCGACCTCGACCCGGTCACGGCCACCCGCGAGACACTCACCACCCTGCTGCGCGCCCACACGGCGACGCCGGTCACGGGAGTCCTCTCCCTCCTCGGCACCGACGAGGGCACGCTCCCCGGCCGCCCCGCCGTCCCCGTGGGCGCGGCCGCCACACTCCAGCTCGCCCAGGCCCTGGCCGACGCCGAGCTCGACGCGCCCCTGTGGCTCATCACCCAGGGAGCCGTCCGCACCAGCCCCGCCGACCGGCTCACCAGCCTCGGCCAGGGGCAGGTGTGGGGCCTGGCCCGGGTTATCGGCCTGGAGGACCCCGACCGCTGGGGCGGACTGGTCGACCTCCCCCAGACCCTCGACGACACCGCCGCCCACCGGCTGCGGCACGCGCTGGGCGGCGACTCCGGTGAGGACCAGCTCGCCATCAGGGACCGCGCGCTCCACGCCCGCCGCCTGGTCCACGCCCCCGTCGGCGACCTGCCCGCCACCCGGCAGTGGCGTCCGCGCGACACGGCCCTCATCACCGGCGGTACGGGTGGCCTCGGCGCCCATGTCGCCCGCTGGCTCGCCGCCTCCGGCACCGAACACCTGGTGCTCACGAGCCGCCGCGGCCCCGACGCCCCCGGCGCCGGGGAGCTCCGCGCCGAGCTGACCGCCCTCGGCGCCCGCGTCACCATCGCCTCCTGCGACACCGCCGACCGTACGGCGCTGACGGCCCTGGTCGAGAGCGTACGGAACGGGGGCGACCGGATCCGTACGGTCGTCCACGCGGCCGGAGCGGTCCAGGCCACCCCGCTACGGGAGATGACCCTGGAGGAGTACGCGGAGGTGGCGGCGGCGAAGACGCTCGGCGCGGCCCACCTGGACGAACTCTTCGGCGCCGCGGCCCACGGCTCAGCAGGAGCCGGTGATTCCGCCGGGCCCGGCACGGGCCAGGACACCGCCACCGACCACGCCGTGGACCACTTCGTCCTCTTCTCGTCCAACGCGGGCGTCTGGGGAAGCGGCGGGCAGGCCGCCTACGCCGCCGCCAACGCCTACCTCGATGTGCTCGCCCAGCGCCGACGTGAACGCGGACTCACCGCCACCTCCGTGGCATGGGGAGCCTGGGGCGGCAGCGGTATGGCCGCCACCGCCGAGGCCGAGGAACAACTCAGCCGCCGTGGCGTCCTCCCGCTCGCCCCCGACCGGGCGCTCGCCGCCCTCCAGCAGGCACTCGAACACGACGAGACCGTCCTGACCGTCGCCGACGTCGACTGGGAACGCTTCGCGCCGAGCTTCGCCGCCGCCCGTCCGCGCCCCCTGCTCGCCGAACTGCCCGCGGCCCAGAAGGCCCTGCGCGCCACGGCCGGCGAACACGGCACCGCCGAGCACACGGAGACCGACCCGGGCGAGCGGCTGCGCGCCCTGCCGTCCGCGGAGCGCGACGCGGCCCTCGCCGGCCTCGCGCGCACCGCCGTGGCGGCCGTACTCGGCCATGACGACCCTCAGGCCCTCGATCCGGGCCGGGCCTTCAAGGACCTCGGCTTCGACTCCCTGACCTCGGTCCAGCTCCGCAACCGGCTGACCCGGGCCACCGGGATCACCCTGCCCGCGACCCTGGTCTTCGACCACCCCACCCTGCTCGACCTCACCGCCCTGCTGAGGGGCAAGTTCGCCGGTGAGGACGGGGACCGACGCACCCCCGAACAGTCCGTGCTCCAAGATCTCGACAAGCTTGAGGCGGGAATTTCAGCTCTTTCCCCAGAGCACGACCTCGAAGCCGTGCAGGCGAGGCTGCGCAGCCTAATCTCAAGCCTGGGCGACAGGAAGTCCGCAGGAGCAGGAACCGGCGAACCGGTGTCCCGACAGCTTGAGGAAGCGTCGGACGACGAGCTGTTCGATTTCATCCGCAGGGAGTTCGGCAGGTAGGTCTTCCCGGCCTCACGCGCTGGAGCGCCAACACTGCCGACCCCTTGGCGACGCCAACAGGAGACGGTCCGTAAGTGAACGAGGACAAGCTTCGTGACTACCTCAAGTGGACGACGGCCGACCTTCACGAGACGCGCCAGCGTCTGCGTGAGGTAGAGGAGGCCGCCCGGGAGCCCATCGCCATCGTGGCGATGAACTGCCGCTTCCCGGGCGGGGTCCGATCGGCGGACGATCTGTGGCGGCTGGTGGCCGACGGGGTCGACGCGGTGGGCGACGCACCCCTGGACCGGGGATGGGACCTGGCCGGACTGGCCGGGGTCACCACCCCGGACCACGGGGCGGACACCGACGGCCCCTCCGCACCGGCCACCACCCCTGACGACCCCTCCGCGCCGGCCACCACCTCCGCGCGGGGCCCCCAGGGCGGATTCCTCCACGACGTCGCCGACTTCGACGCCACGCTGTTCGGCATCGCCCCGCGCGAGGCGCTGGCGATGGACCCGCAGCAGCGGATCCTCCTGGAGGTCGTCTGGGAGGCCCTGGAACACGCGCGCATCGCCCCCCTCTCCCTCAGGGGCGACCGCGTCGGCGTCTTCGTCGGCGGAGCCGGCTCCGGCTACGACCGCTACCTGGCCGATGCCGCCGACACCACCGAGGGCGTCGACGGCTATGTCATGACCGGTAGCTCCGGCAGTGTCCTGTCCGGTCGGGTGTCGTACGCGCTGGGTCTTGAGGGTCCCGCGGTGACGGTGGACACGGCCTGCTCGTCCTCGCTGGTCGCGCTGCATCTGGCGGCGCAGTCGCTGCGTTCGGGCGAGTGCTCCCTGGCGCTCGCGGGCGGTGTGACGGTCATGTCCACCCCCGCCGCCTTCCTTGAGTTCGGCCGCCAGGGCGGCCTCGCGTCGGACGGCCGCTGCAAGCCCTTCTCGGATGACGCGGACGGTACGGGGTGGGGTGAGGGCGTCGGCGTCCTCGTCCTGGAGCGCCTGTCCGACGCCCGCCGCAACGGCCACCAGGTTCTGGCGGTCGTGCGGGGCTCCGCCGTCAACCAGGACGGCGCGTCCAACGGTCTGACCGCCCCCAACGGCCCGTCCCAGCAGCGGGTGATCCGTGACGCGCTCGCCAACGCCCGTCTGGGCGCGGGCGATGTGGACGTGGTGGAGGCGCATGGCACGGGCACCTCGCTGGGTGACCCGATCGAGGCGCAGGCGCTTCTCGCGACCTATGGGCAGGACCGGGAAGAGCCGTTGTGGCTGGGTTCGATCAAGTCGAATATCGGTCATACGCAGGCGGCGGCTGGTGTCGCGGGTGTGATCAAGATGGTGTTGGCGATGCGGTACGGGCGGATGCCCCGGTCGCTGCATGTGGGGACTCCGTCGTCCCATGTGGACTGGTCGGCCGGTGCGGTGGAGCTGCTGGCGGAGGCGCGTGACTGGCCGTCGTCGGAGGACCACCCCCGCCGGGCGGGCATCTCCGCGTTCGGCGTGAGCGGCACCAACGCCCATGTGATCCTGGAGGACCCGCCCGGTGAGGAGACCGCCACGAGCGACGTGGCGGTGCCAGAGCCGAGTGTGTCGCTGCCGGTGGTGCCATGGGTGGTGTCGGCGAAGTCCGCCGACGGTGTCGCGGCGCAGGCCAGTCGCCTGCTCGGCCTCCAGGACGCGGATTCCCTCGATGTGGGCTTGTCGCTGGGGGCGACGCGGGCGGCCCTGGAGCACCGCTCGGTGGTGCTGGGCGCCGATGGCGCGGAACTGCGCTCCGGCCTGGACGGGCTGGTGGCGGGCCGGGTGCGGCCGTCCGTCGCTGGTTCCGGTCTGACGGGTGTGGTGTTCTCGGGTCAGGGTGGTCAGCGGGTGGGGATGGGCCGTGAACTGGCGGCGGTGTTCCCGGTGTTCGCTGAGGCGCTGGAGGAGGTGTGTGCCCAGTTCGACGGGCTTCTGGGCCGTTCGCTGAGGGATGTGGTGTTTGAGGACGCGGACAGCGTTCTGGGTCTGACGGGGTGGGCGCAGCCCGCGTTGTTCGCGGTGGAGGTCGCGCTCTATCGCCTGACGGAGTCGTGGGGTGTGCGCCCTGACTACCTCGTCGGGCATTCCGTCGGTGAACTGGCCGCCGCATATGTGTCGGGTGTGGTGTCGCTGGAGGACGCGTGCCGTCTGGTGGCGGCGCGAGCGTCCCTGATGCAGGCCCTGCCGACCGGCGGCGCTATGTGGGCGGTCCGTGCCTCGCTGGAAGAGGTGACCCCGCATCTGGTCGAGGGTGTCTCGGTCGCGGCGGTCAACGCGCCCGGCCAGGTGGTCCTTTCCGGTACCCGTACGGCGGTGGAGCAGGTCGCAGCGGCCCTCACCGATCGTCAGGGTCGCTGGCTTGAGGTCAGTCATGCCTTCCACTCCGGTCTGATGGACCCGATGCTCGACGCCTTCCGTCAGGTCGCGTCGACCATCACCTACGAACGCCCGAAGATTCCCGTGGTGTCGACCCTGACGGGTGCCCTCGTGGAGGAGTTCTCGGCGGACTACTGGGCGGATCAGGTTCGTGGCACGGTTCGGTTCGCGGACGCCGTTTCCCGTCTGACTGATCTGGGTGTGACCCGTTTCCTGGAGGTGGGCCCGGACGCGAGTCTGGTCGGTGCCATCAGTGAGACGGCCGAGGGCGCTCTGGCCGTCGGACTTCTCTCCCGTAAGCGTTCGGAGCCGGTCACGGCTGTCACGACGCTGGCCCGGCTGTGGGCGGACGGTGGCACGGTTGACTGGGCGGCCTTCTACGGCCCCACCACCGCACAGACCACCGACCTCCCCACCTATGCCTTCCAGCGCGAGCGCTACTGGCCACGGCCGAGTAAGGCGGCCCTGACAGAGGCCACCGAGGTCCATCCCGACGCCGAACTCTGGTCCGCGCTGGCGAAGGGCGATGCCGCCGGGTTCGCCGCCGAGCTGGGGCTCGAACTGGACGCACCGCTGAGTGAGGCCCTCCCCGCCCTGTCCGACTGGCGCAGGCGCAAGGACGAACGCTCGACCACGGACAAGTTGCGCTACGAGGTCTCTTGGGTACCCGCCGGTGTCACCACTGGTCTCACGGTGTCCGGTACCTGGCTGATCGTTGAGTTCGAGGGTGTGGTGGGTGGCTGGTCGGAGGCTTTGGCGGGTGAGTTGGTGGCGCGTGGTGCTCGGGTGGAGTGGCTGCGTGTGGGTGTGGGTGAGCTGGATCGGGACGCGCTCGCTGGGCGTCTGGCGGGGTTTGAGGACTGTGCCCGGGTGGTGTCGTTCCTGGGTCAGGATGAGCGTACGGATGTGGATGTCTCCTGCGGGGTGCCGTTGGGGTTGCTGGGGACGACGGTGTTGGTGCAGGCGCTGGCGGACCGTGGTGTCGCGGG
>NZ_JBHVHF010000036.1:0-40903 GCF_042800315.1 Streptomyces sp. NPDC057638 | reverse complement strand
GCCCTTCGAGACCAGACACCCGCCGCGGGCTCCCCGGCCCGGTGAACGGGACCCGTGTACGGCGGAGGCCATCCACCGCAGGACCCGTCCCCGGGGCCGGGCCCAGGGCCGTCCCGGAGCATCTCCGTACCCGTGGCCACGGGGGCAGCCTCCGGGGCCGGAGCGATCGAGCTCCGGGACGGCCCGTCTGCGGGCCGGTCGGGGTTCACGGCCCCCGGCCGGACCGGAGGACGCCACCGTCCCCGGCAGACTCGGGCGGTACGGCCGTACCCGGGGCGCGGCCGACCACGCCCCATACGGCCGCCCCCGAAGGACATCTCGGCCACGACCGGCCAGCGGTAACCGCGGGCCGGGTCCCGGCTGCACGCGCCACCGCCGTCACCGGCGTACGGCCGACACGGCGGCAGTGAGCCGCTCGACGAGTACACCCGCATCCGGCAGCACCACCGTCTCCCGCCGGGTACGGCTCCACGGCGGCGTCTCCCACCGCAGCCCCACCGTCGGCGGGAGCAGGAGCCGCTGCTCCCCGAACAGAACCAGCACCCCTCCCGCGGCAGCGATGTCCCGCGCGCTGCCGGGACGGACGAGGAAGTACCGCTTCGCACCGGCGAGGAGACACGGGAGCACCGCCCCGTCGCCCGCCTGCTCCAGGTCCCGCTCGGCCAGCAGCGCCATCTCCTGCCCCGGCCTCGCTGGCACGGCCACCGCGTCGAACCGGTGCTCGCACAGGACCGACCACTTCGCCTGCGGCGAGCGATCCCGCACCCGCTCCACATCCTCGGCCGCGACCCGGGCGCCGTCCGCCGACAACGGCCAGCCCAGAACATTGACATACGCGGCCAGGAGCGCGGAAGAGTCGCTGGAACGGGGAGGCCAGGATCCCGCACGGACGCTGCTGCTCACGCGGCCACCTCCGCGGAGACGAGCCGCCGGGGCGCGATGATCTCGCCGTCCGGCAGGAGCTCTCCCTGGTCCTCGAACGTCAGTACGCCGTTGCACAGTCTGCTCCAGCCCTGTTCGGGGCAGGAGGCGACCGTGCGGGCCGCGTCCCGGTTGATGGCGTCGGCGGGCGGGCAGGTCGGCTGATGGACGCATACGGTGCCGGTCGTGACCGGCGGGCCGGAGGCCGACAGGGCGGGCGGGTGATTTCCGGGGAGCCGGGGCGGCATCGGCACGGCGCCTCCTTCAGGCAGAGGGGGTGGGGTGTGGAAACGGGGAGAGATCGTGCAGCAGCGGAACTCGTGCGCTGCGTCACGGAAGTTGGGGATGGTGGCTACGCTGAGCCAACCGGCTTCCCGGGGCGGGGCATATCCCCCCGGGCGCGTGGAAGCCGCTAACGCTGCTAAAGATCGTCTTCGGCACGGGGGTAGACCGTGGCACGCACACGCAATGAGGCGCTGGCGGCCGTGATCCGGGAGATCGGCTGGTCGCAGGAGCAGACCGCCCGCAACTTCCGCATCACGGCGGCGGAGAACGGCGCCACCGATCTGACGACGGTGACCCGCTCGCACGTCTCCCAGTGGGTCCTGGGCTCTCACCCGCAGGAGGCCGCCGCCCGTATCTTGGTCGAGACGCTCTCCCGAGGCGCCGGGCGCACCCTCACCTTCGCGGAGATCGGGCTCATCCCGCCCGCCCGGACCGGGCCGGCGGCCCACGACTGGAGCACCGACACCCGGCACCTGCTGCTGGAACTGGGGGAGACGGACATGGACCTGGAACGACGGCAGATACTGGCCACCGGCGCCTACTCCCTGGCCGCTCTCGCCCTGCCCGACGAGACCTGGTGGGACACCGCGCCCGCCCGCGCCGCCGCCCGCCGCACCCCCTCCAACGCTCCGGTGAGCGCCACCGACGTCGACAGCGTCCGCGAGATGGCCGGCTTCTTCTCCCAGCGCGACCAGAAACGCGGCGGAGCCGACGGCCGCACCGCCCTGATCGCCTACCTGCGCACCGACCTCACGAACCACCTCAACCGCCCCGCCACCAGCGAGAACATCCGGCGCGACCTGTACTCCGCCGCCGCCGAGATGACCTACATCGCCGGTTGGACCGCCTTCGACAGCCGCGAACACACCGTCGCCCAGCACTACTTCACCCTCGCGGTCCGCCTCGCCGCCGAAGCCGACGACGCACCGCTCGCCGGGCACGTACTGCGGGCCATGGCCCACCAGGCCGCCGACCTCGGCCACGGCCGACAGGCCGTCACCCTCGCCACCGCTTCCCTCGGACGCGGCCGTTACACCCGGGCCACCCCCCGCGAGCGCGCCCTCCTCGGCGTCGTCCACGCCCGCGCCCTGGCCGCCGACGGACAGCGCCGCGAAGCCCTCGCCGCCCTGCGCCGCGCCGAGGACGACCTCACCAACGCCAGCGCTGTGGGCAGCGGCGACGATCCACAGCGGGTCTTCTTCTTCGGCGAGGCCAGCCTCGCCCACGAAACCGCCTGCACCCTGCGTCAGCTCGGCGACCTCGACGCCGCCGAAACCCACTTCCGCCGTAGCATCCGCACCCGCCGCAAGGACACCTTCCGCCGCACCCACTCCGTCACCCTCGGCTACCTCGGAGCCCTCCAGGCCCAGCGAGGCCACCTCGACGCCGCCTGCGCCACCTGGAGCGAAGCCCTGACCGCCATGGACGGCGTCCACTCCGGCCGCGCCCGCGACACCGTCATCCAGATGCGCCGCGCCCTCAGCCCGATCCGTGCCCGCGGCGGCAGCGCGGTCACCGAACTCGACGACCGGGCCCGCACCGCGCTGGGCCGCATAAGCTGACCGCCGACCGCCGCCGGACACACCAGGTCCGGCTGGCCGGTACTCACACGACGGGGAGCAACTGTGACCGCACCGCTGGAGATCCATCCCATCGCCACCGTCGTCGGCGGCCACGCCAAGGTCGCTGACGACTACCAGGGCGGGACCGAGGCGATCATCCGCCTCAACCCCGACTACCCCGCCGAAACCGTCCAGGGACTGGAGGAGTTCTCCCACCTCCAGATCGTGTGGCACTTCCACCACGCCAGCCCCACCGACGTGGCCCTGCACGCCCGCAGCCCGCGCAACGACCCCCGCTGGCCGGCGACCGGGACCTTCGTCCACCGCAACCACCGCCGCCCCAACCAGCTGGCCACATCGTTCCCCCGCCTGCTGCGCGTGGACGGCCTCGACCTCCACGTCACCGACCTCGACGCCGTCGTCGGCACGCCCATCTACGACCTCGCGCCCTGGTTCCCGGCCATGGGCCCCCGCGGTGCGGTTCGCACCCCGGCCTGGGTCGACGAGATGCTCCCCGACTACTGGAGCGACGCCCACGAACGCGGCTGAACAGCGGCTGTCCGGGAGCACCCCCGGGGCCTCCCGGTCCGCTGCGGCCGTCGACGGGCACGGCGACCCCTGTCGGCTCATCGTCGGACACCTCCCGCTGCCGCAATCGGCCGGACGACCAGCACCGGGTCCGCCAAGAGGGCGAGTTCGCGGGCCGATTCCGCTGCCATCACGATCGTGATCCTCGCCGTGAGGCCCGTCTCGCCCTCGGCCCGTAGGAGCAGGGACCGGGCCCGGCCAGCCTCTCGGCGAGCAGCGGCGGTGTACCCGCCCTGGGCTTTCAGCGCCCGGGTCAGGGCGCGGATGTGACCGTCGAGGTCACAGCGCAGAGCCGCGAACGCCTCCTCGTCACGAGGGAACGGCCGGTCGGCGTTCAGCAGTCGGCCGGTAGCGTTCAGGACCCGGCAGGACAGCAGCGGTACGGGAACCCGACCCCGCCTCTGCCGTCGTACGCGGGCGGCCATCGGCCGCGCGCCGTGCCCCGGGCGCAGGCGCCGGAGCGGGCCGAGTACGCGGTCGGCCCTCCGTAGCCCGTCTGGGCGCGGCCCTGCGGGTGCGGGCCCGGCGAGGGGTAACACCCGGGTCGGTGCCGGCATGGACGGGGTCATGCGGAACTCCAGAAGGAAGGGCTGGGCAGGAGAAGAGGCGGGGCGGCGGCGGGGGGTTACGGCACGCCCGCGAGGGCGCGGGAGCAGGGGGCCCGGTCGAAGTCGATGCTCAGCCAGACCTTCTTGCCGGGTCGGCTGACGGCGGGGACGTGGCCCCAGGTCCGTGTGACGCTCTGGACCAGGCCGAGACCCCGTCCGTGCACATCGCCGTCCTGGGACCGGCGCGGTCGCGGCGGGTTGGGGGACTGGTCCTCCACCTCCGCGCACAGCCGCCGACGGTCGCACTCCAGCGTGAGCACCACCGGGTCACCGGGCTCGGAACCGTGGGTGATGGCGTTGGTGACCAACTCGTGAACCGCCAGCAGGAGCAGATCCGCGTCCACGTCCGGGCCGCGTTCGGCGAGCAGGGGTTCCCACCCGGTCAGCACCCGACGTGCCAGGCTCCGGATCACGGCCGTGTGGGCCTCCAGCGCCGGGAACACCACACAGCACTTCCCCACCGGCGGCGTACCGCCCGCGTCGGGACCGGGTCGGTCCGGACGTCCCCAGACGCGGAGCCAGTCCGCGGTCTCCCACGGCGACGGCTCCACCGCGGTGATCACGATGCCGTTCCTCTTCAGGGCTGCGGCCACCGGGGCGCGGCGCGCGGCGGTGCGGCCGAGCTCGGCCCGCGAGCGGACAAGAAGGACATCGCTGGGACCAGCGATGGGGGACAGCCGGGACCAGCCGGGACGGTCCGCCGGTGTCGTGTCCCGCCCGGTGACATCGGCCACCGCGGCCCGGACCGTGCAGCCCCGGTCGGCGGCCGTGCGGGACAGCGTGTCCAGGGCGGCCATCGCCGCCGCCGGGTCGGGGTCGCAGACGTAGAGGTCGGCGGTTGTCACCACGAGCCCTCCTGGGAACGGCCCCCGGAAACGGGGAGCGGCGGAAGGTCGGCGCACCGGCGCGGGGCGGGCACCCGCCCGGAGGGTCCGGAGTGCGGGTGCTCGTCGTCGCGGAGGGCGAGTATGCGGGCACCGGTCCCGGCGACCTGGGTGCGCCGGACGGTGACCTGTCCGCGGGGTCCCAGGTGCGCGGGCGAGGGGAGGACGACTCCGTACGCGCCGGTGGCCAGGGCGTCGAGCAGCCTGGCGAACGCGCCTTCCGTGCCCGGGGCGCTGTCGTGTTCGGTGAAGACGTCCACGAGGGCGAGTTCCCGGGCGGAGCAGTACACCGCGAGCGCCTGCCGCAGGGCGGTGCGCCGGGCCGCCGAGGCCCTGCCGGGTCGGAGGAATCCGTAGACGGCCGGCCGGACGACCAGGCGCTGTTCGGTGAGCAGTCCCACAACGGCGGCCCCACGGTGTCGGAATCGGATCGGGAGGCTCAGCCTGGCCCGCGCGGGTGCGCCGTCCAAGGAACCGGTGTGGCACTTCCGTGGCACTTGCGCACCCCCCGGGCCAGGCCGCGTGGTTCGATGACCACGGAACGAGCGCGTGGGGAGTGGCCTGTGGCGACCGTGCACCAATGGAGCGGGCTGGAGGCCCGCGCGCTGCGCCTCGCGCTGCGGATGAGCGTCCGCGTCTTCGCCGAGCACCTCGGCGTCGGCATCCGGACGGTCTCGAAGTGGGAGCAGCTGCTCGCCCGCACCCAGCCTCGGCCGGACACCCAGGCGATCCTGGACACCGCGCTCGCCCGCGCGGACGCCGCCGCCCACGAGCGGTTCGAGACCTTCCTCGACGACGAGACCGGACCCGGGACCGGGCAGGGGCGGAACGGCGGTGGTCGGGTGACGGTCGGCCGGGCGTCCGGCGCGGACCTGGAGGCGTGGGCCGACGATCTCGACCGGACCGTAGTCGCCCTGGCCCGGCAGGATTTCACCTTCGCCGACAGCCTCATCCGCCGCTGGACCCACCGTTTCCCCGCCACCGCACTGGACGACCGCGGCCTCTACCTTCTCGCCCGCGCGACCACCCTGCTCGGCGACCTCAAACGGGACCAGGGCTCCGTGATCGGCCCGCTCTCCGCCGCCAGCGACTACAGCACCGCGCGATCCCTGTTCGGGCAGCTGGACATCCCCCGCCGGATCGCCCAGATCGACCTGTCGCTCGCCGTCACCGTGGAGATGGCCGGACAACTGGCCACGGCCGCGCGCCGGTACGAGAACCTCGCCGACGACCCGCGGCTCTCGCCCCGGGACCGGGCCCGCGCCCGCCTGTGGGTGGGCACCGCCCTCAGCAAGGACGGCAACCACGCCCACGCCGCCGGGATCATGACCGTCGCCGCCCGCGACTTCGAAGCCCTGGAGGAGCCGGAGGACTGGTCGGTCGCCCACCAGAAGATCGCCCTCGCCCACCGCGGCGCCGGCGACCTGACCGCCGCCCTCGCCTGCATCGGCATCGCCCGCACCACCACCCGACCCGACGCCCCCCTGCCGCAGGTCCGGCTCGACACCGCCTACGGCCACATCCTCATCAGCGATCCGGCGACCCGCGACGAGGGCCTGCGCGTCCTCGACACCGCCGCGCACACCGCCGCCCGCGTCGGGCTGCGCCACCAGCTCGCCGCGATCGACACCATCCGCGCCCACGCCGAACCCGGCCGGGCCTGACCCCCGAGAAGGACACCCGTGACCAGCACCCCACCGGCGATCACCGACGCCCAGCGCGAGCAGGCCCGCCTGATCTGGGACTATCACCAGATGGGCCAACAGCTCCGCCCCGCGGACGTGGCCATCGGACTGGGCAGCCACGACCTCGGCGTCGCCACCACCACCGCCGGCCTCTACCACCAGGGTCTGGCCAAGGCCCTGGTCTTCACCGGCGGCAACAGCCCCACCACCGCGAAAGTCTTCCCTCGCGGCGAGGCCGTCCACTACGCCGAGCACGCCATCACCCTCGGCGTCCCCGAACACGCCATCCACGTCGAACCGCACGCCGCCAACACCGGCCAGAACATCGCCTTCAGCCGCGCCCTCCTGGACCAGGCCGGCATCCACCCCACGACCGTGCTCCTCGTGACGAAGCCCTACATGCAGAGGCGGTCGTACGCGACCGTCCGGAAGGTGTGGCCGGAGGTGGAGGTGGTGTGTGCCTCGGAGGACTTGGCCTTCGAGGACTACGTCGCCAGCATCGGCGACGAGCGCCTGGTGGTGGACATGCTCGTCGGCGACCTCCAGCGGGTCATCGAGTACCCGCGGCTCGGGTTCGCGGTCGAGCAGGACATGCCCGGCGACGTCGGGGCGGCGTACGAAGCGCTGGTCGCATCCGGGTTCACCAGCCGTCTGCTGACCTGATCCACCCTGGCGGGGGTCGGCCCTGTGAGCCTGGGGGGTGTGCCGGAGGTCAGGTGCGAGGGCGCGGCTCGCCGTTGAGGGAGGGCTGATCGTGAGGTCGGCCATCGTTCACCCCTTCGCGCAGCGGCTGCGAGCGGCGGTCGGAGGCCGCCGTTCCTGTTCCGCAGAGTCAACGACGGCGGTGTTCCGTTCGGGAGTGTTCACCGGGGGGTTCACATGAACACGGTCTCCGTGGAGGGGGGTTCACTCATGAACCCCCCTCTGTTGGGCGTGTGTCACCATGTGTGCCTGCGTCGTCGCGTTCCGGTTGGTCCCTGGGGGTATGCGTGCCGAACGAGTTGCTGATCTCCCTGATGGCGGAGGCCGGAACGTCGAACAAGGGCCTGGCCAAGCGGATGCGGGATTTAGGTCATCAGCGGGGAGCAGCTCTGGGCACGACCCATGTCTCCGTGCAGCGGTGGCGCGCTGGCTCGGGCATCCAGCCGCGTGCCGCGGCGCTGCTCCGCGACGTGCTCAGTGGACTGCTGAACCGTCGGCTCACCCTGGCCGAACTGGGGTTCGCCCACGAGCCGGAGCCGACCGCCCCGCCAGCCGGGGGATATCCGCCGTCACCCCGGGAAGCGCTCGCTGCCCTGGACGGCCTGGCGGCGACCGACCCCGGCACGATGGTCGTCGGCCCGCTGAACATGAGCGGTGACGGGCTCGACTCCGTCGTGCTGACGTGGCTCCTCGCACGGCCTGATGGGATCCCCGCCGGGGCGGCTTCGGACCGCCGCATCGGCATGCGGGACGTCCACGCGATCCGAACGGCCGGCGAGATGTTCATGAAGCTCGACTTCCTCTACGGAGGAGGTCACGGGCACCGGGCCCTGCGGCACTACTTCCGCCACGAGGTCCTGCCCCTCCTGTCCGGGAGCCACAGCGAGAAAGTCGGGATCGCTCTGTTCAGCGCGGCCACCGAGATCGGGCAGCTCCTCGCATGGACCGCCTACGACACCGGAAAGCACGAGCTGGCCCGCCACTACCTGGTCTCGACCCTCCGGCTGACCCAGGTGACCGGCGACCGGATGGCCGGTTCCCGGATCCTGTCCAACCTCAGCCACCAGGCCAACTACCTGGGCCACCGAGACCAGGCCGTCCGGCTCGCCCGGGCCGCGACCGAGGGCGCCCGCCACCACGCCACGCCCCGGGCCATGGCCCTCTACAGCGCGATGGAAGCCCGGGCACTGGGCCGCGCCCAGGACGGCGTCGGCGCGGCGCGGGCGATGAACGAAGCCGAGCGGCACTTCGAGAAGGCGGACACCGGCGACGATCCCGGCTGGCTCGCCTACTTCAACGCCGCCGAGCTACAGGGCGAGCTGGCGCACTGCTTCCGGGATCTGAGGCAGCACCGCAGCGCCGTGCACCACGCCCGGCGCGCCGTTGACCAGACGGACCCCCAGTACGCGCGCACGCTCGGCTTCTGCCGGATGGTCCTCGCCCAGAGCCTGCTCCTGCACGGCGAACTCGACGAGGCTCTCAGCATGGCGACCCGGGCCGTCGAGGAAGGGGACTCGCTCCAGTCCGCCCGGTTCCTGGGCTACGTCACCGACTTTCAGCACGAGGTCACCGCCTACGCCGGGCACGCCCGCACGGCGGACTTCCACGACCGGGTCCGCAGCGCCCTGGTGCGGATGGACGACGAGGACTAGACGGGCTGCCAGTTCCGGCGCGTGCTGTCGTCCCGCAGCGCGGCGATCCGGCGCCGGTACTCCGCCGCCACTCCTTCGCTCTCGCTCACGTTCTGCATGAGCCACGTCGTCATCCGCAGCTCCTGGATCCCCCGCAGCACCCTGTAGCCCGGCCAGTCGTGGAGGTCGCGTCCGTACGCGGCCGCAAAGTCCGCGTACTGCGCCGGGGTCTGCCACCCGAGACTGTGGTGCTCCACGGCCGTGACCATCAGGTCCCACTCCGGGTGATCGAAGCAGAAGTTCTCGAAGTCGATCAGGATCACCCGCCCGTCGGCGTCGACCATGAGGTTCTGGACATGGGCGTCCCCATGAACCGGCGTCCGCACCGAGTTGAAGCTCAGCGCCTCGACCTCGTCCTCCAGTTGTCGGAGCTGGCGGCGCAGGAACGCCCGGTCACCGCCCGGGATCGGCGCGCGCTCAATCCGAAGCTCCGTACGCCCGAAAACGTCGAACCGGGGCAGCCAGACACCGTCCAGCGGCGTCAGCGCGTGCAGGGCCTTCAGCGTCCTCCCCAACTCCCCGTACGACGCCTTCCGGACGCCCTCGGTGATCAGATGCCAGAAGGTCACCGGGTGGCCGGCGACCACGACCGGCTGCTCGACCTCCTCGAACACCCGGGCCGCCGGGAACCCCACGCCGGTCAGCCAGCGCGAGACCGCGACCTCGTTGACCACCTGGGGCAGGTACTCCGGCGAGCGGGCGATCCGCACGACCACCGGAGCACGGGCCAGCCGGAACAAGGCGTTCTCACCCAGCCGGATCAGGGACGCGTCCCGGCTGTCCAGGCCCACGATCCCGCACGCCCGTTCCATCAGCCGCAACGCAGTCGAGGGCGTGAGCCCCCGGCCCGCCCCGTCGACATCGCTCGTCATCCCGGTCAACTCCTCTCATACGCACGGTCCGGGCGGACTCGCCTCCACCACACCGACGGTACCCACGCCAGCACGGGGAACTCAGGCCCGGGCCGCGCCCGCGGGCATGGCTCGACGGCCGCGCTCGGAGCCCGTCAGCGCGACCGTGCCCGGTGTGATCAGCCAACGGCACACCTGTGCGGTTCCGGAAGGTTCACCAGGGGGTTCGCGCGACCATGAAGCGGCTGCCCCGGGGCTCGGAAGTGAACACCCCGCGGGATGTGGCGTGTGTCACGATGAGGTCGTTCACGGCGGAACGGCGGCGGGGGACCATGAACCGGGAACCGAACCACAAGCTGATCTCGCTCATGACCGAGGCGGGCGCGTCGAGCAAGGGCCTCGCCAGACGGCTGCGGGACCTCGGAGCCCAGCGGGGCGCCCTGCTGGGCACCACCCACGTCTCCGTCCAGCGCTGGCGGGACGGCGGAGGGATCCGCCCGGACACCGCCGTCCTCCTCTGCGAGATCATGAGCTCCCTCCTCCGCCGCCCGGTCACCTTCACCGACCTCGGATTCGCCCGGGAGGCGCCATCCTCCGGGAAGAACTCCCCGCCCCCGGCTCCCGATCATGAAGCGCTGGCGGATGGCACGGTGCCCGGGCACGTAGGAAGGGCCGCCCGGGAATCGCTCGGGTTCGCGAACTCGATCACCACCAACGTCACCGACGAGACGCTCAGCTACCTGTCGGACGACCTCGCCCGCATCGCCACCGCCTACGTCCACGCCCCGATCCTGCCCCTGTTCGGCGAACTGACCGAGGTCCGGAACGACCTCTTCCAGCTCCTGAACGGCCGGCAGAAACCCCGCCACACCCGCGAACTCTTCTACCTCGCCGGAACCACCTGCCTGCTCCTGGCCCACGCCTCCCAGAACCTCGGCGACCACCGCTCGGCCCTCGCCCAGGTCCACACGGCCGACACCTGCGCCCGCCAGGCCGACCACCACGGGCTGCTCGCCTGGACCGCGGGGACCGCCGCCCTGATCGCCGAATGGTCGCCCCGGCCCCGCCGGGCCCTCCAGCACATCGACCGGGCCACCGCCCTCGCCCCGGCCGGCGAGTCCCGCATCCGTCTCGCCGCCATCGAAGCCCGCACCGCCGCCCGCATCGGCGACCACCACCGCGCCGCTGGCGCGCTGCGACGGATGAGCACCGCCCGCGACGAGACCCCCGCGCCGGACACCCTCGCCGACTTCGGCGGCATACTCACCTTTCCCGCTCCAAAACAGGATTACTACACCGGCTCGACCCACTCCCTGCTCGGCAACCACACCCAGGCCGAACACCACGCCACCCGCGCGATCGAGCAATACCTCCGCGGCCCCCGCGAGGAGCGCTCCTACGGCGACGAAGCCCTCGCCACCGTCGACATCATCACCGCCCGCCTCGCCCAGGGCGACGTCGACGCAGCGGCCACCGCCCTCCAACCCCTCCTCGCCCTCCCTCCCGGACAGCGCATCCAGCAGCTCGGCGACGGCATGCAACGCATCACCCACGCACTGCGCCGCGCGCCGCTGCTGCCCAACCCCACCGCCCGGGAGCTCGCCGGCGCGATCACCGCGTTCCAGGTCCTCGACGGCGCCACCCCCGCGCTACCGTCACCCCGATGACTACGATGCGCACCTCCCCTCACACGGCCGTCCACGACGCCCGGCGCCAACTCGGCCTGCCCACAGGCGAGGTGGTCCCGCTCCGCACCCACGCCACCGACGTGTACCTGCTCCCCGAGCAGCACATCGTCGCCCGGGTACGCCCCTCGGCCCAGGCCGACGAGGCCATACGGACGTGGGCCCTCCTGCGCTGGCTCCACGACCACGGGTTCCCCGCCGCTCAGCCCGTGGGCGAGCCCGTGCAGAGCCCCGACCACATCGTGACCTTCTGGGTCCACTACCCCCAGCCCCCGGCCCCGCCCCCGGCGAGCGCCCTCGGAGCCCTCCTCCGCGAACTCCACAGCCTGCCCAGCCCGCCCGTGGAACTGCCGGAGTACCAGCCCCTCACCCATCTGACTGACGCCCTCAACCGCAGCAACGCGGTCGCCGAAGACCAGCGGGCCTGGCTCACCGCCGCGATCGAGGAGACCCTCCACGCCTACCGGGAGCTGGACACCCCCCTCGGCCACGGGCTCGTCCACGGCGACGCCTACCCCGGCAACACCCTCCGGGACGGGACAATCGTCCGGCTCGGCGACTGGGACGAAGCCGCGACCGGTCCCCGCGAGCTCGACCTCGCCAACACCATCCAGGGCGGCTTCCGCTTCGGCCGCACCCAAGCCGAGATCGACGCCTTCACCCACGCGTACGGCCACGACCCCCGCACCTGGCCCGGCCTGAACGTCCTGATCGGAATGCGAGACCTCCACACCCTCGGAGCCTTCATCCGCCGCGCCGACCGAGGCGACACCCACGCCGCCCGCGAACTCCACCACCGCCTCCACACCCTGCGCACCGGACACCACACCGCCCGCTGGGGAATCCACTGAACCGGCGGGGCCTCTGCCCTGGCCACCAGGCTCTTGAACCACGGCTCAGGCCGGTGGCCCGGCGACGGCAAAGCCGTTGAACCAGGCGATCATCATCCACAACGGACCACGGCCACGGAACCTCCCGCGTCCCGGCGCTCCAAGGCAGCCCGCTGGGCACCCGGGCCAGGGCGCTGATCCGGCTGGTGGACGAGACCGGCCAGCGTATCGCCGGACCTCCGGCAGGCAACCGAAGCCGCCCTAGCCGGGCTTCGTGGTGGATGGTCAGCGGCCGTTGGGGGGCGCGCTGCGGGGGATCCGACTGCTCTCCACTGGGCCCGGGCTGGACGGCGGTCGACCCGAAAGCCGTGCTCGCCCGGGCCGAGGCACGGCGCTGGCACGACCTCGCCGCCGAGCAGAGGGCCACGGCCGACTCGATTGCCCAACCCGCTGGCGAGTGGGCCGCCTTCATCGCCACCCGCAGCAGAACCTGATCCACCAGGCCGCAGCTGGTACGCGAGGCGGTCCCCCTCAGTACGGACAGGTCCGGCGAACTGATCCGCCGGACCTCAGCCGTTGGCACCGAGTGGGATGGTCGCGACGTGCTCCCAGGTGATCGTCTTGGCCTGGGTGTCCGCGGTGACGTCCACGAGGTGGACGGCGTCCACTCGCATCGGGGCGTGACCGGGGCGTACTTCGTTGCGCAGCTTGCGCTGGACCTGGTCGGAGTCGCATTCCTCAGTCGCGTAGCCGATGGTGAGATGCGGGACCTTGGTCGGGTAGCCCGTCGCGTGGGATCCGCGCACTGTCTGGATAGCGGCGCGGACGACGGTGTGGAGCCCGTTGAGGGGCTCGTCGGGATGGACGTCGGCGATCACGCCGGTCGCGTACGACATGAGTGAGCCGACCATGATGTCGAACGGGGCGACAACCGCGATTTGCTTCTCCAGTTCGGCTACGAGGAGCTGACGCTCGGCCGGAGGTATCGCTGCCCCCACGCGGTCGGTGATCTGGTCAACGGTGATGTGGAGCCAGCGCTCCTCCACGCACGTGATCGGAAAGCCGCGCAGTGCCTCTCGCCCGCGCTTCACGAGCGCGGTCAGCTCGCGATCTTGATCTGAGGGGGCGATGTATACGTGGAGCAAGGTCTCACCCTCGGGCCACACGTCCTCGGCCTGCTGGAACACGAACGGCTTCATGGCCAAGCACCGTAGCGTCCCGAGGGCGAACAGGGTTCATTTGTAAGAGGCTTGAGCATCAGCGATCCGGCGATGTCGGCGGTTGCCGCCGGGGTGGTCGAGGGTGATCCGGCTGATGGGGGTCGAGGCCCGCGACGGCGTCGGGCCGCCGGCCGATTCCATCGGTCCGGCCCAGCCCCGAGCCGCCGAAGCCGCAGACGAGGGAGGTCGGCAGGCAGTCCCTGGTCAGCGGCAGCGATCGACCCCGGGGCTCGGCCGGCACAGGGCGTGTGGCGTGCGCGTCCTGTCGCTGCACCCCACGGGCCGGAGAGCCCTGGTCGGCTGTGAGCCGGTCGGCGCGGGCCAGCACAGTGGTTCAGAAAGCCAGCGCCACATGGTCGCCGAGTACGTAGTGGACGGCGGTAAGGGCATATCCATGGCGGGCGAGGGAATCGTCCCAGTACCGCTCGTCGGGGTCGTACTCGTAGCGCAGCCGCTGCCAACAGGCGGAGACCGGGTCGGCCTTTTCGTCGACATCGTGCCCCAGGTTCTCCAGGCGCGCCTCCCACCGCCGGACGATGTCGAGATCGGTCTCCCCGGGGCGCCGGCGGATCAGGCCGTCGACCGCCTCTCGGGCCACAGCAGCGGGTTCGACCCGCTGCTCTTGGGCCGTGATGTAGATGGCTGTGGCCAGCGCAGAGATCCCGTCCCTCTGCGCGGCGTCCGTGTCGCTTTCGCTGAAGCGGTCGGCGCGGGTGTCGACCAGCTCGCGGGTGCGGTCCCACGCCCGCGTCCACTCGGCGGGGCCGCCCTCGCCCTGCCACGCCCGCGACTGCTCGGTGATCGTCGTCATGCGGCATCCTTGTCGGTCGTTGTGAAGGCCACTCCTATACGGTGCGGCCGTCGCAGACAAGGCGGCCGGGAGCCCGAGCCCGGCGTGTGCCGGGACCGGGCAGCGAGATGACATGAGTCAGCGCAGCGGGCGGACCGTGGTGTTGCAGATGGCCGGCTGGTGCGCTCGGCGTCGTTCGGCGCGGTTCCTGGCGGCTGCCTGCATGCGCTTGTTCCCGTTGAGATCCACCTCGCCGTGTCTCGCCGGTTCGTGTCCGGTCGAGGGGAGCCCGCCTGCTCCGACACCAGATGGTTCACCGGAGAGCGGCGCGGAGCCGGCATGAACGCGGAGGCGTCGGCCAGTGCCCGAAACAGGCCACTGCTTCTCGGCCTGTCCAGAAGGCTGGTCAGCGCGCCGAAGAGATGCCGCGGCTCCGGATCACCGGTGTTTCGTGAACGACCCGCACAGAACGGTCTGCGGACACTACCGTCCGGAGCACAGCCCGACGAGATGACAGGAGCAGGACGTTGGAGACCTTCTTCGACCCCAAGAGGATCTGGCCGGGCGGAGGTCCCTTCCCGCACGTCCTCGTACTGCTGAGCGAGTATCCGGAATTCCGTGAGTATGCCCGCGCCCACCACGAACTGCTCGCCGGGTACCGCGACAAGCTCGGCGTGATACCCGGACGGTGGCTTCACTCCACGGTCCAGGGCATCCATCACACGGTCGACGACGGCCAGCTGGACCAGTTGCGGGGCACCCTGCGCGACGAGGTGGCCGGCATGAACCCGTTCCGGGTCCAGCTCGGCCCGGTGTGGCCTGGCGTCACCGCCGTCACGGTCGCCGTCTACCCGGAGGACGACATGGCCGAACTCAACTATCGCGCCCGTACGGCGATGGAGAAGGTGCCCGGCATCTCCCTGCGCGCGAAGGAGGCCAGGTTCTGGGCGCACACGTCGTTGGCCTACGCCCGGGCCGACTTCCCGGACCGTGACCTCAACCGGGCCCTGCGCCAGTTGCGCCCCCCGCGGCTGGACATCACGATCGACCGGATCCACCTGGTCAATCAGCGCCAGAACCTCGACAAGGGCTATTACACCTGGGACGTGGTCGAAGAGATCCCGCTCAGCCGATCACGCCGGTGAAGCCGATACGTTCCCTTCGGCCGTCTGCGACCGGTGCTCCGGCCCAGCGGCTATGCTCGCCACCGCCGGACAGGGCCCACCGGCCCGGCCGGTGAGATGGTGCCGACAGGGGGAGAGGCGTGTGCTCAGATGGAGAGCTGCGAAGGGCTCGCGGGCGGTGCGGAACTGCGCGTGGCGGGCTTATCTGGTGATGGAGACCCGAGCGCCGTTCGCGGCGGGTCTGCGGCAGGACCCTGATTCCGTGGTCGGCGAGGCGGTCGCGGACAGCGAGGCCGTTCACGCCGCGCTCACAACTCTGGTGGAGGTCCTGGACCCGGGCACGGCGGTTGCCGAGCGCGCCCACGAGGCACTGCTCGCCGTGACGGGGCTGGTGGAGCTGCGGCCGGAGTGGATCGCGTACTGCGACGAGACGTTCGCCCTCGATCCCGTGGCGGCGGATCCGGCGAGCGAGATGAGCCGCCTGTGGGTCTCGGGCGACCTGGTACGCGCGTGGCCGCGGTTCACCGTGGGGAAGGCCGCCCTCGTCGCGGCGACCGGCCCGCTCCATCATGTCCGCAGGGAACTGGCCACGTTCCGCGGCACCGAACCCGTCCGTCGCCGGGCCGCCGCGTAGGGCAGGCGGGACGAAGGCACGGTTGGCCGGGTCATGAGGACGTGACCGAGGCGGCCAGCAGCAGCGCGGTCACGCTGCCCGCCTCGGTGATCCGGCCGGCCCGGACAGCCTCGACAGCGTCCGTGAACTCCCACCACTGCACAGTCATGCCGATCTCGGTGTCGTCACGATGCGCGGGACCGCTCCGGAGCCCCGTGGCGAGGAACAGGTGGGTGCGCGCGGCCGTCGTCGACGGCAGCGGGTCGATCACGCCGAGGGACCGCAGTTCACCGGGGACGTAGCCCGTCTCCTCCCGAAGCTCCCGGGCAGCCGCGTCCCGCGGGTCCTGACCGCCGGCGCCGCCTCCGGGCAGATGCAGAACACGACGCTGCTGGAGGTAGAAGTCGTCCTCGACGAGCAGCACCCGTTCTTTACCGTCGAGCGCGACCACGCGCACGCCGTCCTCCACGGTGACATGGTCGTAGGTTCCCCTGCTGCCGTCCGGCCGGAGCACCGAGTCCCGGCGCAGCGAGAGGAACGGCCCCTCGTGGAGCACCTCGGTCGCCGTCCGTGTCCATCCCACCGCCGCACACCCCGTTCAGCCTGTGACCCGGCCCGCCATGGTGACGGACACCGTACCGGGCACACGCCCCGAAGGGACGAATCGTGACGAGGTGCCGGGCGGTGTGAGGGAACGCCCGCCCGCCGCTACGGTGGAGTGGCGGACCGGCGCCGAGCCCGAACGGCCGGCGCGCGCCGCCGTGACCACCCGGCCACGCAGTCACGGTGGCGCGGTGCCCAAGGGCCGCCGGGATAAAGCAGGCCCCCGGCCTGCGGTTCCCGCGTCCCGCCGAGAGCGCCAGATAGATGACGGAGTGCCGATGACCGAGGACGCAAACCACACCGATCTCCAGACAATAATCGGCGAAACGGGAGAGGTTGGGCTGGTTCGCCTCACCTTCACCCAACCTCTGCGGGTGCCCGCCATTGATCCGCTGACATTTGAGCAGTGGTCACGGCTGGTGGCCTGCCCACAGTGCGGGACGTCCGCCGGTGTCGCTCTGGAGGCCCGCGACCGGTCGGCGGTAGCGGTCTGCCCCAGCCAGGCGTGCGCCAGGGCCTGGCCCGCCAACGACGTGTTCACCGCCTCCCAGATCCGGCAGATGAACCACCTGCGCCTCCAGGGCACCGAGGTCACCGCCCCGCACCCCACCCAGGTCACGGTGAACCTGGTCCCCGAACTCGCCGGGGACGACCCCGCCCAGGAGGAGGATCCCCGCGCGGACGACGACGGCAGCACCCTCGACGCCGAGGCACGCTGGACCATCGGCGCCGCCGCAGTCCACGACCAGCACGCCCCGCCGCTTGTCGTCTGTCTCGGCTGGTCCCGCGGCCTCCTCGGCTGGAGCCTGCCCGCCGAGGGCGAACTCTACGAACGGCTGTATCCGCCGGCGGGAGGATCGGCGCTCGACGCCCACATGACTCAGGTCCTCCTCGGTCTCGCGATCCACCAAGCCGCACTCCACCAAACCCAGTACGAGATTCGCGGCCTCGAACTCACCGCCATCGCAGCCGAACTCGATCCCGGCCGCGCCCACGAACTGCGCGGTACGCGCCCCGCCGGACTCGGCGCCGACGGAGGACGGCTGCGCCGCTCCGACGCCCGTCGGCTCGCCACCGCCCCAGACACGGACCGGGACCGCTGGCTCCACCTGGCCGGGGAGGTCATCGCCAGCCACTGCGAGGACGACTTCCCCGTTCAGGGGCACAAGCGCGAGAACCTCCCCCTCAGCACACGGGTGAGCCTGCGGACAAGCACGCTCGGCCCGCGCCGCCAGCGCTTCCTCAACCCGGCGGCCCTGGACTTCACCTGGTACCAGCGCGCCCCCGCCACCTCCGTCGCCCCGGCAGAAGGGCCCATCTGAACAACTGGGAACCACGAGCCAGGCAGCGCGGGAGGCGGGCCGGCGGCGCGAGAACCAAGCGAGAGCCGTCCTCGGCAGGAGCCGAGATGCCCATCCTCGGTCGGCCTCGCCCCAGCGTCAGCAGCCATCCATACAGTCCCGCCGCCGTTGGACGGCACCTCGCCGGCGCCGCCTCTACCGAGCGGCCGTTCGCCACGGACCGAGGGTCCTCCGCAGCACTGTCTCCTCGCGGAACGGCGTGTCCACACCGTGGCCGCCGAGCCGCCCGCCCGTGTACTCGATCTCGCCGTCGAGGTTCCGGTAGAAGAAGACGGCGTCGCCGCGCTGCACCGCGGCAATGTCCTCGGTCAGCTGGTCCAGTTCGTCGGTGTCGTCCGGGGCCCAGTCGTACTCGGTCCAATAGATGCCGCTGATCCACAGCCGCAGGTTCCCGGGTGAGACGGCAGCGACGATGTCGCTCCCGGCACCGCCGGTGGACAGGAGCACCAGGAAGTCGGCGGATTCGAGCAGCGGCGCGCCGTACGCGGCGGCCGCCGTGCGGAACACCGCCCGGGCGGGCTCGGTTCCGTCATCCACAGGGATTCCGCCTCAGCTGCCCGGCGCCCCAGTTCCCGTACCGCATCTTCCCGTCCACCTTCCCGGAAACCCTAAAAGTTACCCGGAAAGTACCCTTTCGACAGTCAATGTCGTGCGTACGCAGCACATACTTCTTCCCCGACTTTACGGGCATGAAGTCCTCCGACCGGTTCTTGGTGGCGTTCTTCCAGCCGCCTTTCGTCTTCCTCTGGAGCTTCGCGTCGATGACGAGCCGGGTCGGCACCTTCGTGCCGGTGCACATCGCGCTCACCTTGGCCAGGATCACCTTCCTGCCCTGCTTCTTCCCCTCGCCCTTCGACTTGTGCGGATCCATCGCCTTGGCGCCGCATGCGCCCTTTCCGGCCGCCGGGGCCGACCCGGCCGCAGCCGCCTCGGGCGACAGCGACGCCACGGTCATGAGCAGGGTGACAACAGCGGTGAGGGAGCGACGCAACAGAGGACTCCTCATAGAACATGAACGGGGCACGGTCAGTTCCAGCAGCCAGGAACAAGGAGCACGCTCCTGTTCTCCAGGGACGCGAGGCCCGTTTCTCGGCTCGGGCCGGTCAGTATCCCGCCGAGGCCGAGCCCACAGGCACGCCTCGTAGGGGAGTTCACCCGTCCGAGTGGAGCACCACTCCCAGCAACTCCGAGAGGCAGCCGTGCACGCCCGGGACGCACAGAGCCGGCCGCGCGCCCGCAGCGTGTCGGTTCCGTACGGTGCGGCAGCTCGCCCGCCCTACAGTGAGACCGATCCATACAGGGGAGCGGAGGACCCGATGACCGATCACGCACCACCGACTTTCACCACTTACGTCAACGACGGCGAGCTGGTCGTCCTGCCGGCCAGCATCAACACCATCAGGGCGGCGCTCCCCGAAGAGCAGCGGGACGCCTTCGACACCGAGATCGGCGAGGCTCACGCCGAGGACCTGCTCACCGTGCTCCTGCGGTGGGCTCAGGAGACCGACCCCCAGGTACGGGCCTTCCAGAAGGGGATGTTCGAGCGGCTGGAGAACGGGCACGCGGAAGGCTTCATCTCGTCCGAAGGCCTGCACGCCCTGATCGGCCCCACCCCGGGAGCGTCCTGATGGCCTACCGCGTCCAGTACAGCTCCGCGGCCGCCGATTCCGTGAAGAAGATGAGCGAGAAGCGCCGCAAGAGCTTCCTCGGAGAAGTCGGCAGACTCGCCGAGAACCCCTACGTGTTCGGGGTGGCCCTGCAAGGGAACGAAGACCGGCGCGAGGCCACACTCGCGGGCGCCGCCGTAGTGTTCTGGGTCAGTCGCAACGTGCTGACCATGTCGGTCATCACCGTGGTGCACGCTGACTGAACCAGGCGCTCCTCTTCGCTCGTCGTGAGGAGCCCGGAGCACTCCCAACAGCATGGCGCCGCTGCTGACGCCGGCCAGCCGAACGAGCACGCGCGCCAGCGCTGGGGCGCTTGGCTCGCTGGATTCCGGCCAGGACGCCCGCCAGCGGCAGCCGGGCTTGTCGCCCAGCAGCCGGAACGGGCGGACTCGGCGATCGCACCCTGGCGGCAGCACGATTGTGGCACTCTGCCCACATGACACAGAGTGATACCGACGGCACCTCTCGTGGCTGGTATGCGGGCGATCTGGCCTTCTGGGCCCTTGTCACGGTCTTCGCCGGTGCTCTCTCCGGCGTCTATCTCTCCTGGGCCGCGGTGGCTTCGTGGCAGGTGGGCGACCGGTACTGGACCTGGAACCCGGCGTGGTGGCTCCTGCCCTTCGTCACGGTCATCGGTAACCTGGCCGTCGCCTCCCCTGCGGCAACCGCTCTGACGACCCGTTCGGTCCGGGTCCTGTGCGCCGCGGGAACGGCCGCGATCGGTGTCCTCTACGCCCGGCTCCACAGCGACGCGCTGCCCTATCCCGTTCTGATGTGGCTGTGGCCGGTCAGCGCCACGGTGACGGGGATGCTCGCCCTGGTGCTCCTGATCGGCCAGCTGTCCCGCCCGCCCTGGCGCACCTCGGTCTCCGCCGCCGGGGACAGGCCGTAGCAGGACCACCCGACCGTGCGGGACGCCGACCAGGTCTGCGCAACCCGGCGTGCGGGGAGGTTACGCGGCCGGCGGCTCGGCTCGGCTCGGCGCCGGGTGGGCCCGGCTTCCCGCCGTCAGGCCCCGGCAACCCCGGGTGCCTGGGCGGACCGAGTGCCGGCCGAGGGCGCCGTGTCGCTGATCGCCGAACACCACCACCCGCCTGACTCACCCCCGCACCCGGCCGCCTGGTGGCTCCGTCCCCCGCCACGGTCATCCCGCCCACGCCTCTGGGGGTTCGCCCTCCAGTACGCACCGCCGAAGGAGCCAGCCCGTGCCCGCGCCCTCCACCCCGCCCGTCCCTGCCGCTGGCCCGGATCCGGTACCAAAACTGCGTGTGCTGCTGGAGCACGCCTACGGCCTTGGACACACCGGCCTCACCCGACTGCTCGCAGGGCAGAACACCGTCAACTACCGCGCCACCAACGGCGACGAGACCTTCTTCGTGAAGTGCTACCTGCCCGGGACGGACCTCGCGGCAGAGCGCGCGGCGATCGGCCAGAGCCGCCTCGCGGGGGAGCACGGCGTCCCCGTCGCCGTCCCACGGTCCACCCGGACGGGGGAGGCGATCGCCACCAGCGGAGACCTCGCCACCTCACTCTGGGAGTGGGTGCCCGGCCGCACCGCGGAAGGCGGACTGGCCCTCGGGCAGCAAAAGGCCGCCGGCCGCGCCCTGGGCCTCATCCACGCCGCCTTCGCCGACCACCCGGCCGCAGCGGCCGGGGCATCACGTCGGCTGACGAAGTGGCGTACGACCGACCCGGCGGCGAAACTCACCACGGACGTCGACCAACTCCTCGACCTCATCGCCGAACACCCCGTACCGGACACGTTCGACACCGAGGCGGTCCGGACCCTGACGGAGCGCCGCGCCGCCCTCACTCGTCTGCCCGAACTGATCACGGGCCTGCCCGACGGTCTGACGACCCAGGTGATCCATGGAGATCTTTCGGTCGTCAATGTGCTCTTCGAGGGCGAGGAACTGACAGCGGTACTCGACTTCCTTCCGCCCGCACCCGAACTGGTCTCCTACGAGTTGGGGAGGGTTGCTTTCGACCCGCGGACCGTCGTCCACGACCCCGACTGGATCCGCGCCGGCGTCCGGCTCGTCCGCGCCTACCAGACCACCAACCCCCGCCACGCGGCCGCGGACGTGACCGGCTGTGCCCGGGTTGCCCTGATCCAGCTCCTGGGATCGCTCTACGGGGTGAAGGAGCACTACATCAAGCCCGGCCTCCTCCAGGACGATCTCGACGCGTTCTGGCTGCTGCGGCACGCGGCGGCCACCCGGCTTCTGGACCGGCTGCCCGACGTCGAACGGGCCCTCGCCGAAGCCGCGGGACCCCGGTAGCCGCACGGTGCCCGCCCTGGGGCGGGCACCCCTTCTCTTCCCTTCACTCTTTCTTCTTCGCCTGGAGTGATCCCGATGGGTGTATCCAGCGCGGCGGCCAAGAGCGAACAGCCCGAGGACCGGTGGAGCACGGTGAACGTCCCCCTGTCCTGGGGTGAGACGCGTCCCCCAGCACTGGGCTCGCCCGTGCGCAGGGGCTCACCGTCGACGCGGCCGGGCGCACACCCTGTGCCTGCGGACGGCCGCGGGAGTGTGCCGTCGGCCTGGGCGGGGCGACAGGGTACGTAGATGCTCGGCACGGTGTTGGCCCACCATCCAGCGATGCATCGCGGGCACTGAGCCGATCAGCTATGCGGCGAACATCATGAGGAACCCGATGAAGGTGACGAACCCGATGAGGCCGAGGGCCGTTCCGGCCGCCGCGACCCACAGGCGCCCGACACCGCGCCGTCCGTAGTGGATGCCCGCCACGCCGAAGGTGAGGGCGAGGGCGCCGGCGAGCGCGGCGAACGGGGTCAGGAAGAAGAACGCGGGGACGGTCACCCCGAGGGCGGCGATGGTGCCGAAGGCGAGGGCCGCGGGGCCCAGCAGCGTGGCCGGCGAGTCGGCCGGGATGGGCGCGGTTCGCTCGAACATGGCCTTCTCCTTCATTTTGAACACGTTCAGCTTTTGCTGATCGTACTCCTGGCACGGACCGGGGGTGGCTGCCGGTTCAGCAGTGTTTGTCGGTGGGCTCGCTGCGTCGCGGGCCGTTGGCCGAGGAGCGGGCGGCCCTGGTGCGGTGTCCATACCGGTGCTGTCCCGAGCCTGGGGGGCCGGCGGCGGAGGGCAGGAGGTCGAGGTGTGCCCCCGTCGGCGCTCCACGGACGGACGCGATCGCTCTGCACGGGACTGTCCTTCCCCGGGGTCACCGGTGGGGGAAGGCGGCGGTGAACTCGTCGGCGAGGTCTTTCACCCGGGGGTGAGCTGCGTGGGGGCGGAGGCGGGTGAGGACGTCGTGGACGCTGTCCTGGACGCGGTCGGACATGACCTGGGCTGCGTGGTGGAGAGCGGTGCGTCCGTGGGCGCAGGCAAGTTCGATGTCGTTGTCCTGGAGGGCGGTGGTGGCCAGGAGGGCGTGGTTGAAGCCGTGGGCGCGGAGCATGGTGGCCGGGTGGGCGGCGGCTTCTGCGGCGTAGCGGCGGGTCTGGGCCGGGAGGCCGAGGTCGCGGTAGGTCCAGGCGATCTCGCCGGCGAGTTCGGCGCGGGTGTAGGTACGGGTCCAGTCGGGTTCGTCGTCGGGCCGGGCGCGGGCGAAGTGGTGTTCGGCCCGTTTGATGGCCGCTTCCGCGGCAGGGATGTCGCCGGTGCCGGAGTGCGCGCGGGCTTCGAAGACATGGAAGACCGCTTTCGCGCCGGGGGTGGCCCGGGGTGCTCCGTTGCGGGCGCGGCGGGCGAGTTCGACGGCGTGGGCGGGCTGGCCGAGGTGGAGGGCCTGGTGGCTGAGGATGGTGAGGGCGCGGGCGCCGAGCGGGGGGTCGTCGGCGGCCTGGGCCATGCGGGTGGCCTGGATGAGGTAGCGCTGGGCGGCCTGGTGGTGGCCGACGTCGTACGACATGAGGCCGATGGCGATGAGGAGTTCGGCGGTGGCCCGGCGCAGGGCGCGGCCGGTGGTCTCGGTGTAGTTGCCGTCGTGGAGGTCGAGGACGGAGCGGAGGTAGTGGAGGGCCAGGGGGCGGGTGTGGCCGCCGCCGTGGGCGACGTCGAGGTCCTGGAACGCGGTGAGGGTGGCGCGGACGCGGGTGACGTCCGGGGTGCCGACGCGCGGTGAGGTGGCGGTGCGGGTGGCCGGCGGGTCCGGGGGGCGGTCGAGCCAGTGGCCGCTGGCGGCGACGACGGCCGCGCTCGCGTAGGTGGAGGAGCGCAGGAACTCTCGGCGTTCCATGTCGTACCTCCGCAGAAGCTCGATCTCCTTCACAGTAGAGGCGAGCGAGGGATGGTAGGCAAGACCTGCTTCTGCTTCGTTCGTGCCGGTGGGGGCGAACCCGGCGTCGGTCGGGTGGACCGTGCGCCGCAGGCGTTCGGCCAGGACGCGGCAGATGAGGAGCGGGACGATGCCGGCGGGTGCGGTGCCGCGGATCCAGTGGCTGACCGAGGTCTTGTCGTAGCGCAGGGCGAGTCCGTACTGGATGCCGAGGGCGTTGACGCGGGTGGCGAGCGCCTCGTACTTGATGTCTGCCTCGCGGACGAGGTGGCGCAGCGCGGCGTTGGGAGCACGGTTCGATGGCATCGCATCACCTCTCGGCGCGAGCGTAAGTGCCCCTGAATCCGGGCGGATTGATGTGGTCGCGCCTGCAACCGTTCAACCTCCGTCGCGTCTTCCGGCAGGCCCGGTGGTGGTGGTCTTCTTCGGACGGGCCCGGTCCCCGGCCTCGCACGGCCGGGGGACACGACGGGCCCCTGAGGAGAAGGAGGAGCACGGTGGAGGAGCGGTTACGGATCGGCGTGGTCGGTCTGCGGCACGGCGCGCGGCATGTGCGGGGCTGGGAGCAGGCGCCCGGCGCGACGGTCGCCGCGGTGTGCGATCTGGACGGGGCGCGGAGGGAGGCGGCGCGGGCGGACGCGGGGCCGGGGTGCGTCGCGGTCGCGGAGTACGGGCGGCTGCTGGAGGACCCGGGGCTGGACGCGGTGGTGGTGTCGGTGCCCAACGGACTGCACGCCGACTTCGCCGAGCGGGCCCTGCTCGCCGGGAAGCACGTGGCGGTGGAGAAGCCGATGACGCTCACCGGGCCGGAGGCCGCCGGGCTGGTGCGCCTCGCGGACGAACGCGGTCTGGTGCTCGCGGCCTTGCACGATTTCAGGGCGGACCCGGCGCACTGGGCGGCGAGGGAGCTGGTGCGCGACGGCGTGCTGGGCCAGGTGTACTTCGCCCGCACGGTGTGGCTGCGCCGGGACAACGCGCCCGGGTCCTGGTACCGGAAACGCACGTCCGCCGGGGGCGGGGTGCTGCTGGACCTGGGCACGCACCGGATCGACCTCGTCCTGTGGATGCTCGGCTTCCCGCGGGTGGGGGAGCTGACGGCGGCGACGAGCCGCCGGCTCCTGGCCGGCCGGGCCGACGGCGGGGACGTCGAGGACACCGCGGTGGGGATGCTGCACCTGGACGGGGGCGCGGTCCTGTCGGTGGAGACCAGCTTCATGGGGCACCTGCCGCGCGCCGAGGACGTCCTGCTGGAGATCCGCGGCACCCGCGGCACTGTACGGGTCACCAACATCGGCGACTCCTACCGCGACTACCGGCTCACCCTGCTGCGCGGGAACCGGGGCCGGCACGAGGAGACCACCTTTCCCGTACTCGGCCCGGGGCCGTCGATGTACGAGGACTTCGTCACCGCGGTCCGCGACGGCCGAGATCCGCTGTGCCCGGGGCGGGAGGCGGCGATGGTCGCCGACGTGATCGACCGCATGTACGCGGCGGCCGAGACCGCCGGGCGGGGGGTGGAGTGATGCTCGCCCCCGCTGCGGACAAGGTCGTGGACGTGGACCTGGAGACGCTGCTGGGCCGTGGCGCCGCCGCCCGGGCCCGGACGGAGAACCGGATCTCGGCGGCGATGCGCCGCCATGGGCTGCGGGTCCATGTGATCGTCCTGTGCCACGGGCATGATCCCGTCCGCTTCGCGACCACCATCCGGTTGTGCCGCGCGCTGGCTGTCCTGCGGGAGACCTTCGCGGGGGTGGAGCTCGCGGTCAGCTACCAGGGCGGCCCGGCCCCGGCCGCGCTCACCGCCCCTCTCGATGTCCCGGTCCTCGGCCCGCACCGGCCCCTGGCGCGGGCCGACGGCGGCGCGCCGCTCCCGGACGCGGGGAAGAGCGAGCACCTGCTGTCCTGCCTGGCCCTGCTGCGCGCGGACCAGCCGGGGGACGGGGAGCGCCGGTTCGTCGTCTTCGTGGACAGCGACTATCTCGTCTACGACCCGGAGAACGTCCTCGCGCTGTTCGCCCCGTGGGCGCTCGGTTTCAGCGCTCCCGGGGTGCCGTGTGCCGATGAGCGGTTCGCCGGGGTGCGGTTCGCCAAGGGCGGCAGCCTCCGGCTCGCCGTGGACACCGACCTGGCCAAAGCGGCGCAGGATCCGGAAGCAGGGCGGACGTGGGGGTTCGCGGATCTCCTGGACGCGGCCTGGGCCCGGCGCCTGCCGTCCGCACCCCGGGTCGCCGAACGTCTCCCGGCTGGGTGCGCCCCGACCCGGACCACCCTGCACGAGGCGCTCGGCCCGGCCGGGTTCGCGGAGCTGGAGGCGGCCGTCGAGCAGGTCACCAAGCACGGCGGCCGTTCCTCCCGGGCGCTTTCGCTGTGGCTGGCCAGCCGCCGAAACCACCTGGCCGAGCACTGGCTGGGCCGGTTCTCCTTCCTCCTGCACGGCGACCAGGGCGCGACGCTGGCGGCCTGGTCCGCGATGGAACTGGCCCCCGGCTACGGCCTGGAGATCAGCTTCCTGATGAACGCGCTGTTCCGGCCCGGCCTTCACGGCCGGATCGCCCAGGCGCTCGCGCTGCCCCACGCCCACCTGCCGAAGGACGAGGCGGACAACTTCGCGCTGGGCGTCGAGCTGTTCACCCTCCTCCAGCACCTCGTACGCGGCACGACCGGCTCCGGACCCGCCCCGGGGCCGGGACCGGGACCGGGACCGGAGGAGCGGTGGCCGTATCAGGCGGCGACCAAACTCGGCTACAAGCCGGTCGTCCTGACCCCACCCGCGCCCCGGGTGCCCGCGCTCTACCCGCCCGTCAGCAACCTCGTCGCCCTGGGAGGAACCCCGTGACCCGACCGCGGATCGGCGTCCAGTACACCCCGCCCCCCGGACAGGACATCACGACGACCGTACGGGCCTCCAGGGAGATCGAGGCGATGGGCTACGCCTCCTTCACCCTGCCAGACCACCTCACCCGCCCCCACGACCATGGGACGGCCGCGGTCCCCGCCCCCTTCGCCCTGCTGGCGAGGATCGCCGCCGACACCACCACCATCGCCCTCGGCACCATGACCGTCCTAGACGCGCTGCGCCTGCCCGCGCACACGGTGCGCAGCGCGGTGACCCTCCAGCAGATCAGCGGCGGCCGCTTCGAGCTCGGCATCGGCGCCGGATGGCAGCCGGCCGACCTCGACGTCCTCGCTCCCGCCGCCCGTCCCGCCGGCGCGCGGATCCGCGCCCTGGAACAAACCCTCCAACTCCTTCGGCAGGCGTGGCCGCTCCCGGGAACCACCGCCCCCGACGGGCGCGACGGCACGCTGGCGCGGACCCTGGCCGACGGCACCCAGGCGCCCCGGCTGATCGTCGCGGCCGGCACGTCCGCGCTGCTGCGCCTGGCGGCCCGGCACGCCGACGAGGTCGCGCTGACGGTTCCCACCCGGCGCCGCCTGCACGGGGTCACGCCGTCGGCCGACTCGGTCGCCGCCCAGATCGCCACGGCCCGCGCCGCCCGCCCGCCCGGCGCGCCCCTGTGCGGGTTCCACCTCCAGATCCGTGCCCTCGGCCCCGCCGTGCCGCTGGAGCCGGACGGGGACTGGTGGACCGTCGGCGGCAGCCCCGGCCAGGTCGCCGACGCCCTCCGGCGGCGCGCCGCGGCCGGAGTCACCCACCTCGGTGTCTGCACCGAGGACCTCCACCTGCTGGAATGGCTCGCCTCCCGCGTCCTGCCCCAGTGCGAGGGGTGAACCGGCCGGTGACCGCGCTGATCGTCCTGTGCGGCGGGCTGGGCAGCCGCCTGGGCCCCGCCGGCCGAACCCGGCAGAAGACCATGCACCCCGTTGCCGGCACGCCGCTCCTCGAACTCGTCCTGACCCAGGCATGTCCCGCGCTTCCTGCCCCGGCCCCGATCCGGCTGCTCACCGGACATCGCGCCGTGGACGTCGAGAACGCGGTTCCCGGCTGGCAGCAGCGCATCGACCCGCGGATCCGGGCCGTGCAGGAGAGCGAGCCCGGCGCGGCCGGGGTGCTGCACCTCGCCGACCGCCTTCCCCCGCCCGTGCTGATCATCGCCGGGAACGTGCTGCTCCCCTACACCCGGCTGCTGCCCCTCCTGCTCGCGCAGTGGACCCGCGACCGGCGGCCCATCGCCGTCGGCAGCCGGCGGTGGAGGACCGAGTCCCACCACACCCTCACCCCCTCGGGTGACACGGTCGCCTCCTGGCACCGCACCCCCTACCGCGACGACGGCGCCTTCGAAGTCGTCGACTCCTACCTGATCACCCCCCAGGTCCTCGCCCTCATGCGCACCGGCCCCGAACCGATCAGCCACACCCGCGCTCTGGCCGCGCTCACACCCCACCGGGCGGTAGGTTTCGCGGAGTTCACCGGCGACTGGCTCCACGTGCAGACGCCGGCCGACCTCACGCTCACCCCGTCCCGGAAGGCCCTCCTGTGCCCCCCACCCGCCAGCCCGTCGTCGTCATCGTCTCCGGACCCCCCGGCACCGGGAAGACCACCCTCGCCACCAAGCTCGCCAAGCTGCTGACCCTGCCCCTCTACAGCCGCGACATGATCAAAGAGGCGCTTTTCGACACCTTGGGCTGGTCCGACCGGCAACGCTCCAAAGAACTCGGGGCCGCGTCCGCAACCGTGCTGTTCACCCTCCTCGAAGCCGCGCTGACCGCCGGCGCGGACTGCGTGACCGAGTCCAACTTCCGCCGCACCCACGCGACCGCGGACTTCCGCCGCCTCATCGACCAGACCGGCTGCGCCGTGGTGCAGGTCCAGTGCGTCGCCGACGGCCCCGTCCTGCTGGAGCGGTTCACCGTCCGCTCCGCCTCCGCCGAGCGGCACCCTGGGCATTGCGACGACCAGAACGCCGCCGAATTCCGCGCCGAGCTGCTGGCCGGCCGCTACGAGCCTCTGGACCTGCCCGGACCGGTCCTCACCGTCGACACCACCGACTTCCAGACCATCGACATCCAGGCCCTCGCCGCCCAGATCACGGCCCTCCTCCACCGCCCCGGCACCGCCTGAACCGCCGGCCCCGGGGGCACGGGCCCACGACGAAAGGAACCCGGCCGTGCACGCCCTCCGTCTTCGCGCGCCCCAGACGTTCGAGCCCGTCCCCGACACCCCCGCGCCCCGGCCCCGGCCCGGCGAGGTTACCGTCCGCCTGGCCGCCGCCGCGCTCTGCGGCAGCGACCTGCCGAAGTTCCGCAGCACCGCCGACCCGCGCTCCGGCCGGCCCGGCTTCCCCGTCCACGAATGCGTCGGCACCATCGCCGAAGCCGCCCCCGACACCGGCCTGCACCCCGGCCAGCGGGTCCTCGCCATGCCCGACGACGAATGCGGCCTCGCCGAGATCTACCGGGCCCACCGCGACACCACCCACCCGATCAACTCCGACCACCTCACCGACGCCCAGGCCACCCTCATCCAGCCCATCGCCACCATGCTGTACGCGACGGCGAAACTCGACGCCGACCTTGACGGCGCCCGCGTCACCGTCATCGGACTCGGCCCGATCGGCCTGATCTGCGCCCACATCCTCAGCCGCCGCGGCGCCCGCGTCACCGGCGTCGACCCCACCCCCCGAAGCCAGGGCATCACCCGCGCCTTCGGCATCACCCGCCACATCCAGGACACCGCCGCCGCCCTCACCACCCGGACCCGCGCCCACGAGCCGGCCGACATCTGCGTCGAAGCCGTCGGCCACCAGCAGCGCACGCTCCGCGACGCCATCGCGTCCACCCGGCACAGCGGCACCGTCCTCGCCCTCGGAGTCCCCGACGACGCCGAATACGCCCTCCCCTACGACCAGCTCCTGCGCGCCAACCTGACCCTGAAGGCCAGCATCACCCCGCCCTGGCAGCAGGTGTTCGCCCCCGCCGCGGACTACCTCACCACCCACCTCGACACCCTGAAACTGCTGATCACCCACACCTTCCCCGTCACCGACGCCACCACCGCGTACCGCACCTACGCCGAGCCCGCCCCCGACCGCCTCAAAGTGATCATCAGCACCGCCGGCGGCTGGACCCCGGCCGGGAGCCCGTCATGACCGCCGCGCCGGGCCGCTTCCTGATGATCCGCCACGGCCGCACCACCGCCAACGCCCACGGCATCCTCATGGGCCGCACCGACTCCCCTCTCCTCCCCGAAGCCCTCCAGCAGGCCGAACACCTCGGCCGGACCCTCGCCCTCGGCCCCACGACCGCCCTCCACAGCAGCGACCAGCCCCGCGCCCTGCGCACCGCCCACCTCATCGGCCTGCCCCACCGCGTTCGCCCCCTACCGGACGAACAGCTGCGCGAACGGCACTTCGGCCGCTACACCCTCACCCCGTTCACCGACCTCGCCCACGACCCCCACTGGCCAGCCACCGACACCGCGTACGACGTACGGCCCGACGGCGGCGAGTCACTGCGCGACGTCGAACTCCGCGTCTTCACCCGCCTCCTCGACCTCCACCACACCCTCCCCCCGGACACCACCCTCGCCGTCGTCGGGCACAGCACCTGCTGGCGCCTGGTCGAAGCCGCCCTCCACCGCCGCCGCCACGACCCCTTCGACGAACCCATCCCACCTCCGCTCGCCGTCCTCGAACACCCCCGCACCGCCCTGGAACGCCTCCACCAGCACCTCTGAACCAGGAGACAGCCCGCGCGGGCCGCCGCCCACGCCCCGTAGGGAACGGCAACACGGGGAGGGCGGGCCGGCGTACACCAGGTGTCCCGCCCTCCCCGCTCGTTCCTACGCGCCCGGACGCACCCGAACCGGCGGCAGCACACCACCGAAGACCAGCCCGGGAACCTCCTCCATCCCACCCACACACGCACCGGACCACGCACGCACCCCGTACGCCACCGCCGACACCCCGCCCCGGCACGGCACCCCCACCGCCGTCATCCCCGCCCTCCGCGCACCCGCCAGCTCGTCCCCGCCACCGTCCCCGACATACAGCACCCGGTCCGCCGGAACACCCAGAGCCGCCAGCACCCTCATATACAGCACCGGCGACGGCTTGACCGCGCCCTCACGACAGCTGAAGAACACCGCGTCGACCAGCCCGGACAGCGCGCACACCGGCCACGCCTCCGCCGTCTCCGCCGCCGCGTCCGAAAGCACCGCCACCGGCACCCCCCGCCGCCTCAGACCGCCCAGGACCCCCAGCACACTGTCCGCCGCCTCCAGTCGCCTTCGGGCGTGCTCCCGCAGGACCGCGACGGCCTGGTCCAGATCCGGTCCCCGAGCCCCGCACCGGCCGGCCAGGTCCCGTGCGATGTCGGGCACGGTCTCCAGGGCCCCCTCGTGCCGCGCCCGCCACGACGCGGACAGCGCCTCCCGCGCCCGCCCCCGCGCGACACCGAGCGCGCACTCCAGCCCGGAAGCGAGCCGGGCACGCTCCGGCCCCGACGGAGCGTCCACCAACGTGCCGAACAGATCGAACACCACCGCACTCCACCCTCCCCGCCCGCCAGTTGACCCGGCGGTCCCGAACCTCCGCCCACCGCTCACCAAGCCACCACCCTCCGCATCGTCGTGATCACGAGGTGAGGAGACCGTCCCCGCCGGCTGACGCAGACGGCCAAGACGCGCGCCCTCAGGTCCTTCCCGACACGAGCACAGCAGCGATGCGACAGCCCTGCCAGAGCGCACCCGAGTTGAACGGTGGCACGGAACCCGGCACACCCCACGAGCCGTTCCGGGCCCCATGCGGCAAGAACCCGCGGCCGGTTGAGCGGTCTCCGGGCGGCAGACCGGAGGGATACGGCCGAGCCCGGCATCTCTCCGAATGAGGACCGCGTGTTCCGCCGCCCGCAACGCCGGGGTTGCCGTGGCGTCCGTCCTACATCAGGGGCCGCAGGACGACGGCGGTGGCATCATCCCGGCGCCGCCGTCCGGATGGCCGTGCCGCATCGACCAGGGCCTGCGCCAGGAACCGCGGCGGCCGTTCGGCGTTGACCCGCACCAGCGCGTCCATCTCCCCGGGCGAAAGCTGGTCGACGATGCCATCGCTGAGAAGGATCACGGTGTCCTCCGGGGGGATCTCTACCCGGTAGACCGTCCACACGCTCGCTTCGGGCAGGCCGAGGGCTACCCAGTTCCGGTGGGACTCGGACACCTCAAAGGGCACACCGCCGTTGCGGGCCAGCTGCTCGCCGACGGTCTGCTCGTCGGTGTACCGGGTCAGGCCGCCCTTTCCGTTCGCGCCGAAGGCGGCGCAGTCTCCGGCCCATGAAACCCCGGTGGGTCGTCCCGGCCGGAGGTCTGCGGCGACCGCCACGGCGCTCGGCCCCTTCCCGTCGGCGCCCCGGTCCACGAGCAGATGATGGCCGGCCATGATCCCGGCCGACGAACCGCGTTGGGCGGTCGTCCGGGACATCGCCCAGGCGAGACGGTCCATGTCCCGGGCGATCTCCTCCGAGTCGCCCACCCCGTCGACCACGACCGCGCCCACCGACCCGGCCGCGCTGCGGAACACCGAGTAGGCATCGCAGTAGTAGTCCTTCTCCCCGCGCTGGCCCGCAGCGCCGAAGACCGCTGCCCCGTTCACCTGTGTCGTCATGCCCGCACGGTAGGCGCGGCCGTGCGGGCACACCATGATGTGGGAGGCGATCGTGCATCGCACTCATACGAGCCTGGGGGCTCGGGGGCGTGCCGCACGTCGGCTCGGGCCGGGATACCAGTCAGTGGCTTCCGACCCAGACGATCCAAGCGAAGAAGCCCCTTCGGCACGTAGCCCACCCCGCTGCCATTGGAGAGCGCAGCAGGCCGCCGCCGAGCATCGTTACTCGGCGGCGGCCTGAGTGAGAGCCGGACCAGTGAGGCACGGACTCATGCCGTGCTCCCCTGCTGGCTCTTCTCCCTTTACGCTTTAAAAGGGGCTCGGATCAGTGGATCGAGGTCATCAGGTGTTTCTCGAAGACCTTCTTCATGCCGTCCTGTTCCGTCGGGAGCTTCTCCAGATAGCCGGCGACAATGGCGCTGACGATCTCGAAGGGCTTGGCGTTTATCCCGGCAAGTGAATCAATCAGGTTGAGCATGCGAGTGAACCGCTCGTTCACGGGCGTACGCAGAAGGCTCTTGGCCCTGTACTTGGGCAAAGCCGCAGTCTGCGGATCGCTGAGCACGTACCTCCGGTACTTCAGTGCGCCCTGTGCCAGTTGCCACACGTAGTCCCGCTCGTCCTCCATCTCCTGGCGATCGGTACCTGAGGGGTTAAGCGGAGCAAGAGCGGGTTCCAGCGCCGCGTCCACGTAGTGCGCGAGCGTCAGCTTCGGCTCGTGACCGGAGATGGTCTTCAACAGCGCCTTATCCGACACGACTTGGAGACCCGCATCGTCGGCGGTAAGCCCGTACAGATGGATGTTCCGGTCGCCGAACGGCTCCATCTTCGTCTGCGCGGCAGAGTAGACGGTAAGCAGCGCCGCGTAGCCCGGTGCCCGCTCGGCCATCTCCAGCATGGCCGCGGTGGGGCCGCTCGGCTGCACTTCCGGGTTGAACGGTTCTCGGACCCGTCGTCGGCCAGGACGGCGGACTTGCAGGCTCGCACCGGTAGACCCGCCGTAGACCTCCGTGGCGGTCGCGTGCCCACCACGGGTACCGTCCGAGAAGCGCGTCGGGGCCAGCGCCGAGCCCGGTACGGCTACCCCACCGACCTGACCAGCCAAACGCTGGACTTGGTTATCCGCAGAGGCAAGCTGCACCGGGCCTCCCACCAGCACGTCGGGCTCCTTGGGCAGCGGCTCTGAGGAGCCCTGGATCGCGGCGGTCGGCTCGGGCTCGGCGCGCTCCTCCTGCCGCGGGGCGTCGACGGCAGCCGGCTCTTGAGGAGCCTGCACCTTCTCCGGTTGCTGCGGGATCTCGGCTTCTCCCGAGACGGCGACAGCGGCAGCCGGTTCGGCTACTTCAGGCTCGGCTACCACCGGGGGAAGCTGCTCCTTCTCTGCCTGCTGAGGCAGAGAAGGCGCGGGGGTCGCGGCGCCCTTCTTCGAAGGCTCGAACTTCGGCGGGCCGTAATCGTCGTCATCGTCGTCATCGTCGCCTCCATCGAAGTCCAGGTCGGGAACGATGAGGTGCTTGTTCGGAGTGGCGGCCTTCTTCGAGGGGTCAGTGGTCTCCTTCTCCTGCTTGGACCCGCCGGCCACGGCCTTCTGGTTGGCCCTTCGTGCAGTGCTGCTCATGCGGATGCCTCCTCCATCTTCGACGCCTGACGCTGGTTTTCCGCTGCCTTCAGCTCGTTATTGCGGGCCCGTACACGCGCAATCATCTGAACAGCCACGGTGCCGTAGTCGCCCGCGAGCTTCACGGCCATCTCCGGGTCAATGAGGCGACCCTTTTCGTCGCGTGGACGCGGGACCTGTTGTTCCGTCTCATGATGGACAAGGGTTCCCGTGGCCGCGCGAGCCATCTCGCGCGCAGGGCGGCCTTGGTTGCGGCACTGGGTGGCGAGACCCTCGGCCCTGCGGATGTGCTCGCTCAGCATCAAATCGGGGTCCATATTGGCCTTGCTGAGCTGGTTGAGGATCTTCTCGCGGACGAGCTCCAGCTTCGATGTCTGCTTGTCGTGAACCTTGGGGAAGCCCAGGAAGGCGATGGCGGCGAGAGCAGCCTCGGGGTTGAGCAGCTTGTTGATCATGCGAATGAGACGGGCGAGGGCGGAAAGGCCGTCCAGTGTCCCGTTGTCGTCGTCCATGATCGGCGCAACGAGATGGGTTGTGGTGGCCAGGCCGAGCTTCTGGATCTCCTTGTCGCCAGGCGAGAAGTCGAGGACGATCCACCGGTAATGGTGCGAGATCTGCGCAAGCAGCAGTGCGAGCAGCAGGAAGGCGCTCTTACCGTGCGCCGAGTGCAGTCGGTTTACGTGCCGGTTCAGGTCACCAATCTTCGGCCCGCCGATGGTCGTGTCCAGGTACGGGCGGACGTTCTTGACGACAGTGAACGGCCCGTCGGCGACGATCGACTGGACGAACCGGGCACCACTGTCGTCGAATTCGCCGCCTTGCAGGCCGTACTCGCGGCGACCGTTACCGTTGGCGTCGAGCTCTGCATAGAGAACCGGCTTGGCGGACTTGCCGTTCCTTGCTCGTTTCTCCTGCTCTTCGGCGAGCATGTAGGCGATGTTCGACGAGAGCGTGGTCTTACCCTGGCCACCCTTGCCGATAGTGACCCCTATGACGTTGCGCAGATGGGGTCGGAGCTTTTCAACGAGTTCACGAATCTCGTCATCTGTCGTGTCGTCATCGAAACCGGCGATCTCGGGAAGTCGATCGCTGAGGTCCGCGAATTCGAAGAGTTCCAAGACGTCTCCGCAGTCTTAGGGGCGGTCGGATGCATGTGCTGGACCTGCCTCAGAGGGTTCCCCCCTCCGGCAGGGGAGACGTCCCCTGCACGACAGATCGCACCTCAGCCAGGCTGATCTCGGCGTGAGACTACACGACTCCCGAGCGGCTGGCTGGGATGACACATGAAGTCAGTTGTCAGTGTGACGTGCTCCTTTCAGATCCCCCTTCCAGCTCTCTACTGCCGATGACACCCTCACCAACCATCCATTCCGGCGATCACTTCTCGTAACTGAGTGTTCCCCTAATCGCCAGTCAGCAAGGGATGAACCCTGCACAAAAACTCCCCCCGGTGCCCTACCCGTCGAGCACCCCAGAGCGACTCCTTCATCACCCTCACTTCACTCCACACGCACCCCACCGAAGGGCTGAGTTCCGGGGTGAGTAGGTGAGTGAGGTATGTGATTTTGTGAAAACCGCAGGTCAGAAGGCTTGTGTTGCGATTTCGTTACCTTTAGAGGGTGTCACGCCGAGACGTCGAAGCGAGACGCTACGTCTCATTTGAGGATCCTAGACGCCCCGGTCGGCCAGCAGCCCGTCAGCACAACCAGCTCGCTCCACGGGCAGCACGCCATCAAGACCAAATGCCAGGTCGCAGGTATGCAGCAGACAATGATGGGGGCCGCAGAATTCCGGGACAGGCATTCCAGGAAATGCACAGTCACCGACACCGCGCGCGCTCCCGGCAGGTACGAAGCGTCACTTCGCCCCGCCAACGTTGCTCCGACACGGTAGTTACCAATCTGAATGTGCTGCGTTGCAGGACGGCTGGCTCGGCTGCTCGCCGGCCCGATCTCCTCAGGCGGCCCGCCTTCAACCGGACACTTACGCGGCCTACCCGCCCATGGCTCCTGTCAGCCAGCTGGCTGCGCATGGGGAGATGCCTCTCGGCATGCGCCCGCAGACGGTCAGGTGAACTGCGTACCTATACACGGTCCTTGATGGGGGCAGCCATCAAGGTCACCACTTCGTCGCTGCTTCCGCCTCGGCGAGCGACTGGAGCGCTCGCGCGTCGGCGGACGGGGGCATCGAGGCCAGGATGGACTGAGTCCGGAGGTCTCTGACGATCAGTCGCAGGTGGGTGAGCACGCTCGCTTGCGCCAGGGAGTCCGAGTCGTTGCCGTCGAGGTACCACTGGAGGTCGTCCCACCACTCATCCAAGTCCTCGACTTCGATGAAGGCAGGGCGGTGGGAAAGGAGGTTCAACGCGACCTGGCGCACGCGGGCGTGGCCCGACATGACCTCTTCCTTTTCCTTCGCCTCTTGCTCCTCTCGCTCCTTTGCGATGCGGGGAGTTCGTACTTCCCATCCGGAGGTAATCGCCAGGCGCAGGCGCTCTCGCCGGAGTGCTGGGCCACCGCGCGACTCCAGACCCATCGCCTTCGCCACGGTCTGGCCCGTGATCTTGGCGCGGGTGCAGGCGTCGAGAACGGCGGCCTCCTGGACGTCCAGCAGCTGGCGCATTCGTCGAATGAGCAGGACACGGTCGAGGGCGTGCTCCTGAAGCGCGACTCGTGCCGCAGCGAGGCGTTCCTCGTCTTCCTGGGTGCGCTTGCGCAGCGCCTCCAGTCGCTCCACCGGCTTCTCCAGGAGTGACTCGTGTTCCCGGACGTAGACCAGTACCCCGTACACGTCTTCAGGTGCCGGGAAGAGCTCCAAGTCTCCGTCGCCGGCCTCGGCGAGCCGCTTCCGTACCCGCCTCACGATCGGCGTGGTGTCTCGGTCTTCAAGAGGTGCTGCACTTCCCTTGGGCATACCCAACACCCTGCCAGATCTGTCTTCACAGTAATGACATACCCCTCAGAGGACATGAATCGAGGGTTCGACGGCGCAGTCCCGGTTGGCCACTTTCCAGGCTGGCTGGCCAGGCTGTTCATCACGAGAAACCCCTGGTCAACGCACATTTCGAGGTCCCGGGCCGACGCCGCGCAGATGGGCCGCAAGATGACTCCGCGCAGGGCACCCCAGTCTCCAGCGGCTGTACCAGCAGCCTGCCGAGGCGTACGCAGGCGGAGGCCGACCGTCGGCATGGCACGGCCCCGCGAACAGACGCCCCCGTCGACCGATTCGGTCGACGGGGGCGCGGTGGCTCTCGGTTGCCGCCGGGGGCTTATCCGAGCAGCCAGAAGACGGATCCGGCTGTCGCAGTTCCTGTGGCGGTGCCGGCGAGGACCTGGCCGACCGTGTGGTCCTTGAGCTCCACCCGGGACCATCCCACCAGGGCAACGAGCCCGTAGGCGAGAAGGGCCCAAGGCCCGTACGCGAGGGCGAGCATGGCGACGCTGCCCGAGGCGACGGCCGCGTGGACGCTGATCTTGCGCTTCCAGGTGCGGCTCGACTCCTCCTGTTCTCCGCTGCCGGCGGTCACCGCGAGGAGTACCGCGAGCGTGGCGAGCATGGCCGCGATCAGCGCGATCATCGTACGCGGGGCGCCGAAGGCGGCCATCAGGCCGATCCCGATGGCCACCGAGGAGAGGATGAAGATCATGACGGCGATGCGCTGCTGCTTCTGCCCGAGATGGCGGTCAGCCCAGCGTCCCCGGCGGATGCCGTACTTGATGAAGAGGACGGGGATGACGGCGGCGAAGAGGCATCCGAGGAGTCCCCATCCGATTCCGGTGACCCCGTCTGCGTGCCATCCGATCAGGAGGGTGTCGGCGATGATCCAGGTCTTCGGGTCCAGGCCGTCGGTGATGAGTCGAGCCGCCCGCGACTCGTGAGGGGCGTGGGTCACTTCTGTTCCTGACGGACGCTGGAGACGAGGGCGCTGTCGCTGTCGGGCGAGTAGAACGCCTCCGAGAGCCGGAGGAGGCGGGCGACCTCGGCGTCGAAGTCGGCGCCCGCGATCTCTTCGTCGTCGGCCTGGTGGCTGGTGGGGGCGGCTTCGGTGACGGGTTCGGCGCCGCGGGCCTTGTTCTCCATCGCGGCCTTGAGCCAGAGGGCTTCGGCGGCCGCTTCCGGGTCACGGGCGACGCGGGTGCGCGCCGCCGCACCGGCCCGTTCCTTGAGGTCTTCGTCGGCGTAGGGGGCGAGCGCGAGAGCGGCGTCGCGGAGTTCGATGACTGTTCGGTGCAGGCGCACGCGGGGGCCGCGGGGGAGGGGGGCGTTGAGAACGATGTCCGGGGTTGCGGTGGTGAGGTCTCGCCACAGGGGCTGGAGGTCTCGGTGCGAGCGCCAGTCCTGGAGGGATCTGCGGGCGACGCCGAAGGCCGGCAGGCTGCTGCCGACGAGGATGAGGCCGATGGAGACGTACTTGCAGAGGTCCGTGACCGCGTCGGCCGCGGAGTCGCTGGAGCTGTCCGCGAGGCCGGTGAGGCGCAGGACCATGTAGGTCGCACGCGTGGCGGCGTACAGGACACCGATCGCGGTGCCGATGCCCATGAGGCGGACTCCGACGCGCAGGGGCCGGGTGCTGGCGTGGCGGGCGCTGTCCCAGAAGAGCCAGGTTGCGACCGCCATCGCGTAGCCGAGGTAGACGATGAAGACGGCGTAGTACAGGGAGGCCCAGACGTTGCCGACGTTCTCCTCGTAGAACTCGATGACCCGGTGCTCCGGGACGAAGCCGAAGAGGACGCTCATGGTGGCCACGGCGGTCAGGCCGACCAGGTGCCGGGGGCGGATCCTGCGGTCGGTCTCGGGGCGGCTGATCGCGATCACGAAGTCGACGACGGCGCCGGCGGCGATGATGCCGAAGACGTGCTTGAGCAGGGTGGCGACGTTGGGGATGCCGCTGCGCGCGTTCACCCAGTCCATGACGTCGGGGTACCGGAAGGTCATGGACAGCGTGAGGCCCGCGATGGAGACCCACAGGGCTCTCTGTTTGACGGTCCGTATCGCCGAGGGGACACGCCAGAGGGTGACCGCCCAGAGCATGACCAGGACGGCGATTTCTATTCGTTTCACTTCACGACCATGTGTTTCGCACGGGGTGCCCGAGGGCGTCATGGAGGCGCACGAGACGGTCCTCCGCCTCGGTGGAGGTGGAGTGCGTCATGTGGCGGCTGGCTCGCTCGTGGATGAGAGTGGCCAGGGTCTCGGCTTGGCGCTCCTGCGGGCTCGCGAACTTCGAGCGGCCCATGAGGCTGGCGATGCGGTCGATGTCGAGCCCGAGCTCGTCGTCGATGGGCTGTGCCTGGGTGGCCATGGAGCGGATGCGCGCGGCTTCCGCGCGGATGATGGAGGCGACCGGCAGTTCGGGCAGGTCGAGGGCGGAGACGGCGTCGTGGGTCCGGGCCAGCAGGGTCTGGAAGTGCTGGGCCGCGAGGTCGACTTCTTCCTCGGTCGCGCCGTCGCCGATGGCGAGTTCGGGCGCGACGTGTCCGAGGAGCATGTGGGAGATCTCGTGCAGGATGATCTGCACCTTGAGGATCTCGGCCGCTGCCGCGTCGTAGAAGACCAGGTCGGCGGCGTCGAGGCCGATCCAGATGCCGCACGGGAGCGAGGGGTCCGGGGGGCCGTCGAGCGGGAGGAGGATGAGCGGCCGGCCGCGCTGTTCCGCGATGCCCGCGCAGAAGGTTGCAAGATCGAACGGCTGGGGGATGACGAGCTGGTCGGCTATGGCGGCACAGTGGGCGTCTGCCCGCCTCCACCAGCGCATACCCGACCCTTGTCCTCCACATCCGGCACCGTGGACGGGGCGCCCAGGCAGGGCTTTTCCGTTCACGGCCGCGAAGCGCATCGGAGCGCTGCTCGCCGGTTCGCAGCTTAAACGGATCACCCCGACGGCCGGAATGATCTGTTTGGTGCATGACAAGACATCGGGGCACTTCCGTGCCGAAAAGGTCTTCTATGCACCAAATGAGAGTGAAGTTCCTCTCACGACCTCCTCCGGCGCCCCTTCTTCGGCGGGACCTCCGGCAGCCCTTCCACTTCGCGCAGCTGCTTGATGAACGCCCCGACGGTCTTGATCGAACGGGCCGAGAGGCCCGACAGCCGGAACGCCGCGGCCTTCACGTCCTCGTCCTCCAGGGCCTGAGCGAACTCGTCGGTCGCCTGGGCGCGCTCCATCTCCCTGCGCAGCTGCGCCACGCGCTCCTCGATCCTCCGCTCGACCGCCTGGAAGTTCTCTCCGTCGGCGAGGTACCCGACGGTCACGCCGAAGAACCGGGCGATGGCCCGGAGCGAGTCGAGGCCGGGGTTGGTGTTGCTTCCGCGGTGGATCGTCTGAACGGTGCCGTGCGAAACGGAGGGGCCCTCCCCCTTCCTGCTCCCCTCGGCGATCTCGGCATAGGTGTAGGGGCCGCGGCCCGCCGGGTGGATCGTCTCGATCAAGAAGTCGAGGCGTCCCGCCAGGGTGTTGGCGTGCCGACCGCTGCTGGGGTTCGCCTCACCCATCGCGATCACTGCTCCTGTCTGCCGTTGATGTTCATCATTGAACCACCTCCATTGTCTACCCGGCTAGATAGGGAAGGCGACCAGCGGGCGCACAGCAGGAGAGGTTCCCACACCCCAATCTACTTGACATCCCACGTGTGATCAGGCGTATGTTCATCACGTCCGTCTAGCAGACTAGATACAAGCCGCCGGTAAATGGCGGCAGCAATCGTCTAGCTCGCTAGACGCCCGGTGTCTGACCGGCACCGGAGGACACGGGAGGATCTTGCGGCGACCGCTGCGGGGGAGCCCCGTTCAGCAAGACCGGCGCCCTGGAGGAAGTT
>NZ_JBHVHF010000035.1:0-41028 GCF_042800315.1 Streptomyces sp. NPDC057638 | reverse complement strand
AGATGAGCGCGCCCCACGGGGCCGCTGTGGTTTGCCGGGCGGCCGTGGCGCGCGAGGAAACCTCCCGTACGCCGTCGGCGCCTCCCGGGTGACGGGGACCCGGCCCGGACCCGATCGGAGGCGGGGCGTCCGGTTGTCGTGGGGTGGTCACCGTACGCGGCGGTCGAGTGACTCCCCGGTGGTCCCGTTGTGGCTGATCGGTGTGACGCGTGTGGCGTCGTTGCACAGGATGCATCGGCCGGTCACAGAGTGGTTGAGACCTCTTGTCCCGGGGTTTAACCGGCTTTAGCCTCCGACGTGTTGTGCAGCACGAAACGTACGTTGCAGATGCTGCAACGGATAGGTAGGGGACCGCCGATGAAGCTCAGCTCCCGCATAGCCACCCCCATGGCGGCACTCGTGCTGGCGGGTCTCACCGCCACCGCCTGCGCCCCCCAGACGACCAACAAGGGCTCCGACAAGGACGAGAAGTCCGGCACGCTCCGCGTCTGGCTCTTCCAGGAGGTCGGCAACGACCCCAAGAAGAAGGTCGTGGACGAGGCGGTCGCCGCCTTCACCAAGCAGCACAAGGACGCCAAGGTCGAGATCGAGTACATCCCGATCGAGACCCGCGCACAGCGCATCAAGGCCGCCTTCAACGACCCGAAGAGCGCCCCGGACATCGTCGAGTTCGGCAACACCGACACGGCGGGCTATGTCAAGGACGGCGGTCTCCTCGATATCTCGAAGGAGTTCGCGGCCTGGGACGAGACCAAGGACGCCGACCCGACCGCCACCCAGGGCTCCTCGGTCGACGGCAAGGTCTTCGGCGCCCCCTTCTTCGTGGGCATCCGCGCGCTCTACTACCGCACCGATGTCTTCCAGCAGCTCAAGCTGCCGGTGCCCAAGACGCTGGACGAGGTCGCGGCCACCGCCAAGAAGATCCGCAAGGCCAAGCCGGAGCTGTACGGCATCGCCGTCGGCGGCGCCTACACCTACGGCGCGATGCCGTTCCTGTGGGCCAACGGCGGTGACATCGCCAAGAAGTCCGGCGACACCTACAAGTCCGCCATCAACTCCGCCGAGACCCGCAAGGGGATCGAGGCGTACACCTCGCTCTTCAAGGACGACAACTGTCCCGCCGCGAAGTGCGCCTCCATGGGCGGCAACGCCACCGTGACGGCCTTCGCCTCCGGCAAGGCGGCCATGGCCATCGGCGGCAACTTCAGCCGTGGTGCGGTCGACGCGGGCGCGGCGAAGGGCAAGTACGCCGTCGTGCCGCTGCCGGGCACCGCCGCCGGGCAGATCGCCCCCGCCTTCGCGGGCGGCGGCAACATCGGCGTGCTGAAGAGCACCACCAAGCGGACCCTGGCGTTCGACCTGGTGAAGCACCTCACCGGCAAGGAGAGCCAGCGCAAGCTCTTCGAGGCCATGGGCTTCCTGCCCACCTTCAAGGACGTGCAGGCCGAGGTGGCGAAGAAGGACCCGTTCGTCGTGCCGTTCGTGAACACGCTCTCGGCCGGGACCAAGTTCGTCCCCGTCTCCCCGGCCTGGGGCCAGATCGACGCCTCCCTGGTGCTGCCCACCATGTTCCAGGAGATCGTCAGCGGCAAGAAGGACGTGGCCAAGGCGTCGGACGAGGCGGCCGCGAAGATGGACGCGGCCTTCTCGGCCGCGGGCTGAGACCAGCGGGCCGGACGACATGTCGCAGAACGCAACCGTCGCCGAGGCGGGTGCGGCCTCCCCGAAGGCCGCGCCCGCCGCGCCCCCGGGCCGGGACGCGCCCAGCAGCCGCAAGCGCGGCAACTGGACGCCCTGGCTCTATCTGCTCCCCGCCCTCGTCTTCCTCGCCGCGCTGCTGGTCTACCCGATCTACCAGCTGGGTCTGATCTCCACCCTGGAGTACACCCAGGCCCAGGTCAGCGGTGGTGAACCCACCACCTTCAAGGGCTTCGGCAACTACCAGGAGCTCTTCTCCGACCAGCAGTTCTGGGAGGTGCTGCTCGCCACGCTGCTCTTCGCCGCGGCGTGTGTGATCGGCACCCTCTCGGTCGGCTGCGCGCTCGCCGTGCTGCTGACCCGGATCCGTGCCGTGCCCCGGCTGCTGCTGATGCTGGCCGCGCTCGGCGCCTGGGCCACGCCCGCCATCACGGGCTCCACGGTCTGGGTCTTCCTCTTCGACCCGGACTACGGGCCGGTCAACCGGATCCTCGGGATCGGTGACTACTCCTGGCTCTACGGGCGCTACAGCGCCTTCGCGCTGGTCCTCTTCGAGGTCGTCTGGTGCTCGTTCCCGTTCGTCATGGTGACGGTGTACGCGGGCATCAAGGCCATCCCGACCGAGGTCCTGGAGGCCGCCTCGCTCGACGGCGCCTCCCAGTGGCGGACGTGGCGCTCGGTGATGGCGCCGATGCTCCGCCCGATCCTGGTCGTGGTGACCATCCAGTCGATCATCTGGAACTTCAAGGTCTTCACACAGATCTATGTGATGACCAACGGCGGTGGCATCGCGGGCCAGAACATGGTCCTCAACGTCTACGCCTACCAGAAGGCGTTCGCGTCCTCGCAGTACAGCCTGGGTTCGGCGATCGGCGTCGTGATGCTGCTGATCCTGCTCGCCGTCACCCTCGTCTATCTGCGCATGATCCGCCGCCAGGGAGAGGAGCTGTGAGCCGTATGAGCGCCCTGCGCATCCAACGCCCCTGGCGGCTGGCCGCCGAGGTCTCCGCCGTCGTCATCGCGGTGATCGTGGCCTTCCCGCTGTACTGGATGGTCCTGTCGGCCTTCAAGCCGGCCGGGGAGATCCAGTCCACCAACCCCAAGCCGTGGACGTTCTCGCCCACCCTGGACTCCTTCCGCCGCGTCTTCGAGCAGCAGGAGTTCGGGCGGTACTTCCTGAACAGCATCCTGGTCGCCGGGGCGGTCGTGATCGCGTCGGCGCTGATCGCCTTCCTGGCGGCGACCGCGGTGACCCGGTTCAAGTTCAAGTTCCGCACCACGCTGCTGATCATGTTCCTGGTGGCGCAGATGGTGCCGATCGAGGCGCTGGCGATCCCGCTGTTCTTCCTGATGCGCGACACCGGTCAGCTCAACACCCTCTGGGCGCTGATCCTGCCGCATATCGCCTTCACCCTGCCGTTCGCGATCTGGATGCTGCGCGGGTTCGTCAAGGCGGTCCCCGAGGCGCTGGAGGAGGCCGCCTACATCGACGGGGCCAGCCGCACCCGGTTCCTGTGGCAGATCCTCTTCCCGCTGGTCTTCCCCGGGCTCGTGGCGACCAGCGTCTTCTCCTTCATCCACACCTGGAACGACTTCCTCTTCGCGAAGTCCTTCATCATCAGCGACACCTCGCAGTCGACGCTGCCGATGGCGTTGCTGGTCTTCTTCAAGCCCGACGAGCAGGACTGGGGAGGGATCATGGCGGGCTCCACCATCATGACCATCCCGGTGCTGATCTTCTTCGTGCTGGTTCAGCGGCGGCTCGTCTCCGGGCTCGGAGGCGCCGTCAAGGACTGACGTGCACGGCGCCGGGGCAGGTGATGACGGATGAATCCCGTGGTCACCGGCCCCGGCGCCGTTTTCGGTTTCCTCCCCGGGGCCGAGCCGTCGCCGGGGGGAACTGAGAAGGGCGGGCATATGAGCGGTTCTTCTCCCTCGGCGATCCGCCCAGGGTGAGCCGTCGCCGGGGCGCTTCCGTCGACGCGCCCCGTGGGCGATCCGCCCGCTCCAGGCCGGTTCGACCCGGCTGGCCGGATGGGCGACCCCCGTCCGTAAAGGCCGGTTCGACCCGGTCGTACCGTATCGAGGCCGACGACCAGAGAATCCCACCCCGTTCCGCGATCGAAAGGCCGCACCCATGAGTAACCGGGACAGCAGTGACACGAGTGACTTCACCGATGTTCTGATTCCCCAGCCCGACACCGTCGAGGACCGCGGGGCCGCGTCCGGCCGGGTCGTCCTCGACGCCGCCACCACCCTCGACGCCGGACCCGGCACCGACGCCACCGCGCACTGGCTGCGGACCACGCTCGGCGCCGCCACCGGACTCCCCCTGCTCCCCGGGGACGGCTCCCGGGGCATCGCCCTGAGGATCAGCGCCGACCTGGGCGACCGGCTCGGCCCCGAGGGCTACCGGCTCACCGTCCAGCCGGGCGACGGCTCCGCCGCCGTCATCCTGGAGGGCGGGGGCGCGCCCGGACTCTTCTGGGGCGCGCAGACCCTGCGTCAGCTGCTGGGGCCCGACGCGTTCCGCCGGGTGCCGGTGGGCGGCCCCCGGACCTGGGAACTGGCCGCCGTCACCATCGAGGACACCCCCCGGTTCGCCTGGCGGGGAATGATGATGGACGTGGCGCGGCACTTCACCCACAAGAGCGACATCTTCCGCTATCTCGATCTGCTCGCCGCCCACAAGCTGAACGTCTTCCACTTCCATCTCACCGATGACCAGGGCTGGCGGGTCGAGATCAAGCGCCACCCCAAGCTCACCGAGGTCGGCGCCTGGCGCCCGCGCACCAAGCTCGGCCACCGCGCCTCGCCGCTGTGGGACGAGCGCCCGCACGGCGGCTACTACACCCAGGACGACATCCGCGAGATCGTCGCCTACGCCCACGAACGGCATATCGCCGTCGTCCCCGAGATCGACCTCCCCGGCCACTCCCAGGCCGCCATCGCCGCCTATCCGCACCTGGGCAACACCGACGTGGTCGACACCTCGGCGCTCACCCCCTGGGAGTCCTGGGGCGTCAGCCACCACACGCTGGCGCCCACCGAGGAGACCCTGAGGTTCTACGAGGGCGTACTGGAGGAGGTCCTCGGCCTCTTCCCGTCCACCTTCATCCACATCGGTGGCGACGAGTGCCCCAAGGACCAGTGGAAGCAGTCCCCGGCCGCGCAGGCCCGCATCCGTGAACTCGGCCTCGCCGACGAGGACGAGCTCCAGTCCTGGTTCATCCGCCACTTCGACCGCTGGCTCGCCGAGCGGGGACGGCGGCTGATCGGCTGGGACGAGATCCTGGAGGGCGGGCTCGCCCCCGGCGCCACCGTGCTGTCCTGGCGCGGTTACGCGGGCGGGATCGCCGCCGCCGAGGCCGGACACGACGTCGTGATCGCCCCCGAGGAGCATGTCTACCTGGACCACCGTCAGGACGGCCACGAGGACGAGCCGATCCCGATCGGCTATGTCCGCACCCTGGAGGACGTCTACCGGTTCGAGCCGGTGCCGCCGACGCTCTCGCCGGAGGCCGCCGCGCATGTGCTCGGCACCCAGGCCAATGTCTGGACCGAGGTCATCCACGACCGCGCCCGGATGGACTACCAGGTCTTCCCCCGGCTCGCCGCCTTCGCCGAGGTCGCCTGGTCCGCTCTGCCCGCCTCGCCCGAGCGGGACTTCGCCGACTTCGAGCGGCGGATGGGCGCCCACTACGCCCGGCTGGACGCGCTCGGGGTGGATTACCGCCCGCCCGCCGGTCCGCTGCCGTGGCAGAAGCGCCCCGGTATCGCGGGCTTCGCGCGCGAGGGGGCGCCTCCGAACAGGTGAGCCCGGGGCGCCTTCCGGTGTCCGCCGTCCCCGTCTCTGGCACCGTTGAACGGTCTTCGGGAAGAACCCGTACAAGGGCCTTGAAACGTGTCAATCGGCGCGTGGCGCGGCGGGGATGACAAAGCGGGTCATCAACCGCGTAAGGGCGCATCCCTCGTGGATGCGTCCTTCGTGGACCCTCCCGCCGGTCCGCCCCGAAGATGTGCCAGAGTTGCCACGTCCACGCCGTGAGCACGTACGGTACGGCAACACGGGCGGGATGGCCGGACACCGGGAAGGGGCAGCTAGGTGACCACGCACGCACCGCAGACACCGCGGTCGGTGACGCTGCCGACCACACTCGACGAGGCCGTCGACGCGCTCACCGCGATGCCGGCCGCCGTCCCCGTCGCCGGGGGCACGGACCTGATGGCCGCCGTCAACCGCGGCCAACTGCGGCCCGCCGGACTCGTCGGCCTCGGCCGGATCAGCGAGATCCGCGGCTGGCGCTACCAGGACGGCCACGCCCTCCTCGGCGCCGGACTCACCCACGCCCGTATGGGCCGACCCGACTTCGCCGCCCTCATCCCCGCGCTCGCCGCCGCCGCGCGCGCCGCGGGCCCGCCGCAGATCCGCAACGCGGGCACCCTCGGCGGCAACATCGCCAGCAACGCCCCCACGGGCGACGCGCTGCCCGTCCTCGCCGCCCTGGAGGCGGACCTGGTCATCGCGGGCCCCGGCGGCACCCGCCGCGAACTGCCCGTCGCCCATCTGCTCGCCGGTCGCGAGATGCTCGGACCGGCCGAACTCATCGGCCATGTGCGGGTGCCGCTGCTGCACGCGCGCCAGGTCTTCCTCAAGGCCACCGGCCGCACCGGACCCGGCCGCGCCACCGCCTCCGTCGCGGTCGTGCTCGACCCGGCGCGGCGCGGGGTGCGGTGCGCGGTGGGCGCCATAGCGCCGATGCCGCTGCGCCCCCTGGAGGCGGAGCAGTGGATCGCCGCCCATATCGACTGGGACGGCGGGCGCGTACTCGCGCCGGAGGCGCTGACCGCCTTCGGCGAGTACGTGGCGACCGCGTGCATCCCGGACCCGGAGCCCCTGCCGGGCTCCGACGAGCGGCCGGCCCATCCGCCCGCCGTCCTGCATCTGCGGCGCACCGTCGCCGTACTGGCCCGGCGTGCGCTGGGGAGGGCGCTGTCATGACCAACCAGGAGAACCCGGGGGCCCACCAGCAGGAGGGCCCCGGCCACCACACGCCCGAGCACGGGGGCTGGCAGCCCACCCCCCAGGGCGACTACGACCACGACGCCACGGCGTTCGTCCACATCCCCCCGAGCGCGGCGGACTCGCCGGACGCGCCCCACGGCGCGCCCCTGGAGGCGCCCGGGCACGGCTACGTACCGCCGATGATCCTGCCGCTGACCCCCGCCGCGGAGCCCCCGGCGAACCTCTGGCCCGAGCCCGCCCCCGGCGACCAGCTCTGGCCGGGTACGCCGCTGTCGTCCGCTGAGGACGCGACCGGCGCGCCCGGCGCGGCGCCGCTGACCCACCAGGGCAACCACCCGGCGGCCGGTACGGAGTCGGGCGGTCCGCACGACACGGTCCAGTGGGACTTCGCGGAGGCCGACCGGCGCGAGACGCACCACTCAGACCACGCAGACCACTCAGAACACGCGGGCCAGTCTGTCCCCGCGTACCTCGACTCCCCGCACGGCGGGCACCCGTACGTCCCGGCGGGCGCGGCGCAGCCGCCCGCCGCCGATGTGACGGGCCAGTGGACCATCCCGGTCGCGGGGGGCGATCTGCCCGACGAGACGGGCGAGTACACGTCGTCCACGCTCCAGGCGCAGCTGCCGTCCCCGTGGGGCACGGCGCCCGCGACCCTGCCCGGCGGCGCCACCGCGCCCTGGGCAGCGGACGCCCCGGCCACGCTGCCGGGAGGCGCGCCCGCGCCCTGGGCGACCCAGGCGCCGCCGGAGCCCAAGCGTGAGCCGCGGTCGCCGGGCCAGGCGGGGGAGCCCGTCGGCCCCGGTGCGGACGAGGCTGTTCCCGTGCCTCCGGAGCGCGTCGAGAACGCCGCCGGGGCCGTGACCGTGGCCGGTACGGAGGTCGCTGAGGCGGCTGAGGCCCCTGAGGTGGTTGCCGTCGTGGCCGAGGGTGCCGGGCGCCCGGGGGCCGCCACCGCCGACGAGGCGGCGAGCGCCGTGGTCCAGGCCGCGGAGGCCGCTGAGGTTCCCGTAGCTCCCGTAGCTCCCGAGGTTTCTGAGGCTGCGGTGGCTGCGGTGGCTTCGGCGGAGCAGTCCGACGCCGTGCCCGCCGCTCCCGCCGGGGCCGGGAACGACGCCCCCGCCCCCGTACCCGCTCCGGAACCGCCGGTCGAGCACGCCCCCGCCGCCGAGACGGCCGACACCGTCCCCGCCGCGGAGGGCGCCGCTCCCGAGGGGGCCGCCGCCCATCCCGTACCGGCCACGGCGACGGAACCGGGGGAGGATTCCGTACCCGCCCCGGCGGAGACGGCGACCGACACCGATCACACCGCTGCCACCGACGGTGGGGAAGAGCACCACACCCCCGCCGACGAACACCCCGCCACCTCCTACGTCCTGAAGGTCAACGGCACCGACTGCCCCGTCACCGAGGCATGGATCGGCGAATCGCTGCTCTACGTGCTGCGGGAGCGGCTCGGGCTCGCCGGGGCCAAGGACGGCTGCTCGCAGGGCGAGTGCGGCGCGTGCAACGTCCAGGTCGACGGGCGGCTCGTCGCCTCCTGCCTGGTGCCCGCCGCGACGACCGCGGGCTCCGAGATCCGTACCGTCGAAGGACTCGCCACCGACGGCGAGCCCTCCGACGTCCAGCGCGCCCTCGCCGCCCGGGGAGCCGTGCAGTGCGGCTTCTGCATCCCCGGCATGGCCATGACCGTCCACGACCTGCTGGAGGGCAACCACAACCCCTCCGAGCTGGAGACCCGCCAGGCCCTCTGCGGCAACCTCTGCCGCTGCACCGGCTACCGGGGCGTCCTCGACGCCGTCCGCGACGTCGTCGCGCGGCGCGAGGCCAGCGCGGCGGCCCTCGCCGAGACGGCGCCCGGCGCCGAATCCGGCCCCGAAGCCCGTATCCCGCACCAGGCGCCTCCCGGTGCGGGTAGTGTGCAGCCCCACCCGCATGACGGAGGCATGGCGTGAGCAACGACGCGGCCACCACCGCGACGCCCCGGCCGGCCGGTACGCCCGGCCAGGAGCAGCCGATCCCCACCCTGGGCCTGGGAGCGTCCCTCCCCCCCGCCGACGCGCGGGCCAAGACCGAGGGCACCTTCCCCTACGCCTCCGACCTCTGGGCCGAGGGCCTGCTGTGGGCGGCCATCCACCGCTCGCCGCACCCCCGCGCCCGGATCCTCTCCATCGACACCTCCGACGCGCTGGAGATGCCCGGCGTCCGCGCCGTGGTCACCCACCGCGACATCCCCGGGGACACCTCCTACGGACGGCGGATCGCCGACCGGCCGGTCTTCGCCGCCGACGTCGTGCGCCACCACGGCGAGGCCATCGCCGCCGTCGCCGCCGACCACCCCGACACCGCCCGGCTCGCCGCCGCCGCGATCCTGGTCGAGTACGAGGTGCTGGAGCCCGTCACCGACCCCGAGCAGGCGTTCGCGGCCGAACCGCTGCACCCCGACGGCAATCTGATCCGCCATATCCCGCTGCGCTACGGCGACCCGGACGCCACCGGCGCCGTCGTCGTCGAGGGCCTCTACCGCATCGGACGGCAGGACCCCGCGCCCATCGGCGCCGAGGCCGGACTCGCCGTCCCCCGCCCCGACGGCGGGGTCGAACTGTATGTCGCCGCCACCGACCCGCACACCGACCGCGATCTCGCCGCCGCCTGCTTCGGGCTCGAACCCGAGCGGGTCAAGGTCGTCGTCACCGGCATCCCGGGCGCCACCGGCGACCGTGAGGACCCCGGCTTCCAGATCCCCCTCGGACTGCTGGCGCTGCGCACCGGCTGCCCGGTCAAACTGACCGCCACCCGCGAGGAGTCCTTCCTCGGCCACGCCCACCGCCACCCCACCCTGCTGCGCTACCGCCACCACGCCGACACCGACGGACGGCTGGTCAAGGTGGAGGCACAGCTGCTGCTCGACGCGGGCGCGTACGCCGACTCCTCCGCCGAGTCGCTCGCCGCCGCCGTCGCCTTCGCCTGCGGTCCGTACGTCGTCCCGCACGCCTTCATCGAAGGCTGGGCCGTCCGCACCAACAACCCCCCCTCCGGCCATGTACGCGGCGAAGGGGCCATGCAGGTCTGCGCCGCCTACGAGGCGCAGATGGACAAGCTCGCCGCCAAACTCGGCGTCGACCCCACCGACATCCGTCTGCGCAACGCCCTGGCCACCGGCGACCTCCTGCCCACCGGCCAGACCGTGACCTGCCCCGCGCCCGTCGCCGAACTCCTCCAGGCGGTACGGGACTATCCCCTTCCCCCGCTCCCCAAGGACGCGCCCGAGGACGACTGGCTCCTGCCCGGCGGCCCCGAGGGCGCGGGCGAACCCAGCGCGGTGCGCCGGGGCGTCGGCTACGCCCTCGGCATGGTCCATATGCTCGGCGCCGAAGGCACCGACGAGGTCTCCACCGCCACGGTCAAGGTCCACGACGGGGTCGCCACCGTCATCTGCGCCGCCGTCGAGACCGGCTCCGGCTTCTCCACCCTGGCCCGCCAGATCGTCCAGGAGACCCTCGGTATCGAAGAGGTCCATGTGGCCTCCGTCGACACCGACCAGCCCCCGGCCGGGCCCGCCGCCCACGGCCGCCACACCTGGGTCTCCGGCGGCGCCGTCGAACGCGCCGCCAAGATGGTGCGGACCCAGCTGCTCCAGCCCCTGGCGCACAAGTTCGGCATGTCGACCGAGCTGCTCCAGATCGCCGACGGCAAGATCACCTCGTATGACGGGGTCCTCTCCACTACCGTCATGGAGGCCATGGAGGGCAAGGAACTGTGGGCCACCGCCCAGTGCCGCCCCCACCCCACCGAGCCCCTGGACGAGTCAGGACAGGGCGACGCCTTCGTGGGCATGGCCTTCTGCGCCGTGCGTGCCGTCGTCGACGTGGACATCGAACTCGGCTCGATCCGCGTGGTCGAGATGGCCGTCGCCCAGGACGTCGGCCGGGTACTCAACCCCGCCCAGCTCGCCACCCGTATCGAGGCGGGCGTCACCCTCGGCGTCGGCACCGCCCTCACCGAGAACCTGCGCACCGCGCGGGGCCTGGTCCGCCACCCGGACCTGACCGGCTACGCCCTGCCGACCTCCCTGGACGCCCCCGACATCCGTATCGTCCAGCTGATCGAGGAACGCGACGTCGTCGCCCCCTTCGGGGCCAAAGCGGCGAGCGCGGCCCCCGTCGTCACCTCCCCGGCCGCCGTCGCCGGAGCCGTCCGCGCGGCCACCGGACGCCCGGTCAACCGCCTCCCGATCCGCCCTCAGGCGGCCGTCGCGCCCGCCAACTCCTAGCCTTCCGTCCCCCGTTCGCCCCGCCTTCCGAAGGTGCGGGCTGTCAGTGCCGATCGGTAAGGTGATTGGTCTACGGATGTATGTACGTATGCCAACGGGGAGGCGTTCGTGACGGAGGGCACCGGTCAAGCGCCGCTCGCGGCCCTGGGGTTGATCCCAGGGTTCGGCGGTATGGCGGCGGCGGTCGCGGGGGCGGCCAACCTGCTGGTCGAGCTCACCGAGATGGAGAGCTTCAAGAGCAGCGTCGACACACTCCTGCAGGACTTCGCGTCCTCCGACGCCCACCACGGCAAGGTCGCCGAAGACCGTCTGGACAAGGCCAGCCTCGGCGGGCCGGGCTTCCAGGAGGCCGAGTTCCTCTACGCGTCGTACCACGTGGTCCACCAGGAACTCCAGAACCTGTCCAAGACGCTCGGTCTCCAGATAGAGAGCATGAAGCTCGCCATCCAGGCCTCCCAGACCGGCTACCAGAACATCGACGACGACATCAAGGCGCAGATGCAGGCGCTGAACACCCAGATCGCGGCACGGTACGACGAACGCCGCGACCCGAACGCGGCGGTGAACCAGCAGCCGAAGGCCACGCCGCCGCAGAGCTCCGAAGGCTCGGTCGACCTGTCATGAGCGGGTGTTCGCACACGGGGGTGAAGAACCATGGGTAAGCCGTCCAAAGGCAGCACGCCCTTCGAATCCATGACGCAGGAGCAGCTGTTCGCCCTGCTCACACCAGTCAACAAGACCACGGCCGAGACCGTCGCCCAGCGACTGAAGAGCGCGGCGGCGGTCCTCAAGGACATCGGCGACGACCTCAAGGTGCGGGTCGCCCTCGTGCGGTGGGAGGGCGAGGGCGCGGACGCCTTCAAGGACTGGGCCGGACAGACCGCCAACGCCACCCTGAGGCTCGGCGACTACTCCGAACAGGCCGGGAAGTGGATGGACGATGTCGTCCAGGCCATCACCGAGGCGCGCACCGGCCTGGACGACCTGATGAAGTCCGCCTCCTCCGCCGAGTCCAGCTTCGGCACCGCCAAGTCCACCCACTTCGCCGCCGTACACGACCCGGACGCCCCCAAGAACGCGGCCTCCGACGCCCGCGACGACATGGACCTCGCGCGGGCGGACATGGAGTCGGCCCGCCTGGCGAGCGTGGACAAGCTCCGCAAGCTGAGCCAGACGTACACACAGTCGGGCGAGCAGATCAACAAGCTGGAGCCGCCGACGTTTCCGCCTCCGGCGAGTCTGCTGGGTGACCGCTGGAGGGAGAACCAGTCCAGTCGCGGTTACGGCCAGTACGAGAGCTACGGCGGCGGTGGCGGAACGGGCGGCACCTCCTATGGGGCGCCCTACGGGACGCCGCAGCCGCGTGCCATGGAGCCCGCGGGGGTGGTCCGTCCCCCGCAGGACGGCGGGCCTCACGCGATCCCCGGTGAGACGCCTCCGACGGTGGTCACCCCGGTGAGTCCCGCAGGTCCGGTCCCGAACCGGCCGGAGCCGACGGTCGATCTGGGAATCGACAGCGTCATGGTGCCCGAGGCCCCGACGGCTCCCGCCCCCGGACCGGCGTCGCCTGGAGCGCGGCCCGACGGCGGCGGTCCCGTTCCGGCTGGCCCGGTCCCCGGGCCGGTCTCTCCGGTGGGCATCGGTGGTGGGGGTGGCACTGTCGGGGGCAAGCCCGTTCCTCAGGGCAAGGGCGTGGTACCGGCCGGACAGGGCGGTGGAACCGTGGCCCCACGCGCCCCGATGGGACCCCGCCCCGAGGGTGGCATCGTCGGCGGACGTCCCGTCCCGCAGGCTCCTGGTGGCCCGGGTGGCGGACGTACACCGGGCGTCATTCCGCGGGGCACGGTGATCGGTGCCGAGGGCACCACGGGGATGCGGGGCCAGGTGGGACGCGGACCGGTTGGCACGCCGGGCATGTACGGGGGCGCGCCCGTCGGCGGTGGTGCCCAGGGCGGTGTCTACGGCGGCCGTCGACTGGCGTCCGAGACGGGCGGTGTGGTCGGTGCCCGAGCTCCGCAGCAGCCCGGTATCGCGGTGGGCCGTCCCTTCACGCCCGGTGGCTCGGGTCTTGTGCGCGGCAACGAAGCGGGCCAGACGGGGAGGGCCGGAATGGCCGGGGCCGCCGCGAACACCCCCACCGCCCGCCGGGACGAGGAGGAGCGTGGTGAGCGCCCGGACTATCTGACCGAGGACGAGGAGACCTGGCAGCAGCGCAACCGCAAGATCGTGCCGCCTGTGATCGACTGACACCCACCCGAAGAAACAGGTCAAGGACAGTAGATGCCTTCCCGTCACATACGGACCCGCCCCCGTCACCATCTGGTCTCGGGGGTGCTGGGACTGCTGCTGGCAGGCGTCGCCGCTACCCCTGCCCACGCGAACAGCGTGCGGTCGGACCAGTGGCACCTCGACGCCATGAAGGCGAACGAGATTTGGAAGATCAGTACGGGCGAAGGAGTGACGGTCGCGGTCATCGACTCGGGTGTTGATGACACGCTCCCGGATCTCCGAGGGCAGGTACTGGCGGGGGGCAAAGACTTCTCGGAGCTCGCCGGTGATGAGAACAACGACATCGCCGACCACGGCACAGGCATAGCGGCAAAGATCGCGGGGACGGGCGCCAGGGGTGCCCAGACGGGATCGTTCGGGTTGGCGCCGGGCGTGAAGATTCTTCCGATACGGATGCCTTATGCGAGTAAAGAATCGGTGGGCTTGGAGTCGACGGACACGTTCATACGTGACATGAGCGAGGCGATACGTTTCGCTGCTGACTCGCCAGCGCACATCATCAACGTATCGATGGGGCAGCAGAAGGCGGACTCTCCTGAACTCGGTCGGGCGGTCACGTACGCGCTCGGCAAGAACAAGTTGATTTTCGCCGCTGTGGGTAACAGTGGGCACCAGGGGAACGCGGTCGAGTACCCCGCCGCCACCCCCGGCGTCATCGGTGTCGGCGGGGTCGACCGGCAAGGCCAGCACTGGAGCAGGTCCCAGACCGGGCCGCAGGTGGACTTCGTGGCTCCGGCGGTGAAGGTGCTCGCCGCGTGCGGTCCCACCAAGCTCTGTGACGGGGACGGCACCAGTAACGCCACCGCGCTCGCCTCCGCGTCCGCCGCGCTGGTGTGGTCCAAGAATCCGGGGTGGACCAACAACCAGGTGTTGCGGGTGCTGCTCAACACGGCGGGCAAGGCGAAGAGCGGGGACGCCCGGACGGATCTCGTCGGGTATGGGTCGGTGCGGCCGCTGCGGGCGCTGACGGCTCCGGGGGATCCCGGGCCGGCCGATGAGTATCCCCTCCCGGACGCGCCCGGCACGTCCGGCGCGGGTGCCTCGAAGGCGCCGTCGGCGGTGGCGACGACCGCCGCGCCGGGGGCGGAGGGGGAGGCGCGGGCCGTCGCGGAGAAGAGGGGCGATGAGGGCGGGGCCGGGGTGTGGATCGCGCTGGGCGTGGGCGCGGCCGTGCTGGTGGGGGCCGGGGCGACGATCGCCGTGGTGCGGGGGAAGCGGGTCTGAGTCGGTGGCGGCGCGGGCGGAACGTGGTTGAGGCGGGGCGGGTGGCGGCCTAGCGTCGGGCGGATGACCGACACACTGGATTCATCCGTCACCCTCATCACCGGGGTGATGGCCGCGGGCAAGTCCACGGTCGCGCAGGCGCTCGCCGAACGGCTGCCGCGTGCCGCGCATGTGCGGGGGGACGTCTTCCGCCGCATGGTGGTGTCCGGGCGGGTGGAGATGGGCTCGCCGGACGAGACGGAGGCCCTGGCGCAGCTGCGGTTGCGCTACCGGCTGTCGGCGATGACCGCCGACGCCTACGCGGCGGCCGGGATGGCCGCGATCGTCCAGGACATCGTGATCGGCGCCGAGCTGTCGGCCTATGTCGGGCTGGTGCGGACCCGGCCGCTGTATGTCGTGGTGCTCGCGCCGAGCGCCGTCGAGGTGGCCCGCCGTGATGCCGCGCGGGAGAAGACCGGGTACGGCCCGCACTTCGCGGTCGCGGAGCTGGACCGGGGGCTGCGGGAGGAGACCCCGGGGCTGGGCCTCTGGCTGGACACCAGCGGGCTGACCGTGGACGAGACGGTGGACGAGGTGCTGCGGCGGCTGCCGGAGGCGCGGGTGTGAGACCCGGGCGGGTGGGGCGCGTGAGGCGCGACACCGAAGCCGGTGCCGGGGCGAGGTGTGTGGCGCGTCTCCTTCGTCTCCGTACACACGCGTACGGAGACGAAGGAGACGGGCTCGGATGGAGACAGAGGCCGTGACGAGAATCGAACTCGTGTAACTCGCTTTGCAGGCGAGTCCCTCAACCACTCGGGCACACGGCCGTGTGCTGTTCTGTTGTGCTCTGCGTGCTCTTGCGTGATGCGTGGTGCGTCGTGCTTGCTGTGATGAACGTAGGCGGGGCGGCGGGGGCGTTCAAGGGATCGGGCGGGTGTGCAATGTGACCGCCACACGGCGTTCACAGGAGTAGGTCCGAAGGACCATGGCGGGAACCGTCCAGCGACAGGGGTCACCAGGGCTGACGGCTCTTACCCTGGGCCCATGAGCGTCCAGAACCCACGTGACACTGACGTCACAGAGCTGTCATCCGTCCCAGCAGAGCCCGTCACCCCCGCCGCCGAGGGGTCCGTGCTCGACCGGACCTATCGGGCGCTCACCATCGGGACGACGGCGGTGGTGCTGCTGGTCGCCTTCGAGGCGACGGCCGTGGGCACGGCGATGCCGGTCGCGGCGCGGGAGCTGGAGGGGGTGGGGCTGTACGCGTTCGCCTTCTCCGCGTACTTCACGACCAGCCTCTTCGCCATGGTGCTCTCCGGGCAGTGGTCCGACCGGGACGGGCCGCTGCGGCCGCTGACGGCGGGGATCGCGGCCTTCGGGGCCGGGCTGGTGCTGTCGGGGGTCGCGACCGGGATGTGGATGTTCATCCTGGGCCGGGCGGTGCAGGGGCTCGGCGGGGGACTGGTGATCGTCGCGCTCTATGTGGTCGTGGGACGGGCCTATCCCGAACGGCTGCGGCCCGCCATCCTCGCCGCGTTCGCGGCGAGCTGGGTGATCCCCTCGATCGTCGGCCCCCTGGTCTCCGGGACGGTCACGGAGACGGTCGGCTGGCGCTGGGTCTTCGTCGGGATCCCGGTCCTGGTGCTGCTGCCGCTGGGGCTCGCGGTCCCCGCGATACGGAGGATGGCGTCCGGGCCCGCCGACCCCGCCGCGCCCCGGGCGGCGTTCGACGCCCGGCGCATCCGGCTGGCACTCGGGATCTCCTTCGGCGCGGCCCTGCTCCAGTACGCGGCGCAGGATCTGCGCTGGCTCTCCCTGCTGCCGGGCGCGGTGGGCGCGGCGCTGCTGGTCCCGGCCGTGCTCGGACTGCTGCCGAAGGGCACCTACCGCGCGGCGCGCGGGCTGCCCTCGGTCGTGCTGCTGCGCGGCATGGCGGCCGGGTCCTTCATCGCGGCGGAGTCCTTCATCCCGCTGATGCTGGTCACCCAGCGCGGCCTCTCCCCGACGCTGGCCGGGCTCTCGCTGGCGGCGGGCGGGCTGACCTGGGCGATCGGGTCCTTCCTCCAGTCCCGCCCGGCGTGGGAGCACCTGCGTGAGCGGCTGATGTCGGTCGGCATGGTGCTGGCGGGGGTCGCGATAGCCGGGGCACCGGCCGTACTGATCGACTCCGTGCCGGTGTGGAGCCTGGCGGTGCTGTGGGGCCTGGGCTGCTTCGGCATGGGCATGGTGATCTCACCCTCCAGCGTGCTGCTGCTGAAGCTCTCCCGCCCGGAGGAGGCGGGTTCGAACTCCGCCGCCCTCCAGATCTCCGACGGCCTCTCCAACATCATGCTGCTGGCGGCGGGCGGCGCCGCCTTCGCCGCGCTCGGCGGCGGCTCGGTCGCGGGTCACGCGGCCACGGCGGCGGGCGAGTCCCGCCCGGTGGCCTTCGTCGCGGTCTTCGTCCCGATGGCGGTGGTGGCGCTGCTGGGAGCGTGGGTGGCGACGCGGCTGAGGGCGCCGGAGCCCGCTGCGGTACCGGAGTGACCCCATGAGTAGTACCGTTTTGGTATGGCAATGAACCTGCGTCTTCGGGACGATCAGCAAGAGGCCCTCAGAGCGCGCGCCGAGGAGGAGGGGCGCAGCATGCACGCCATAGTGCTTCAGGCGATCGATCGCTATCTGGAGCAGGAGACGGATCGGGAGACGGTCCGCCGTCTGGGGGCGAAGTACGCCACGCGCCATTCCGAGCTGCTGCGGCGCCTGGGGGAGTGAGTGAAGTACCTGACGGTCCAGGAGGCCCTGGATCTCGCGGAGATCGCTTGCGGGGGACAGGTCACTGTCCGTGACCTCGGATTGCTGAGTTCCGCTGTCCATCGGCCGCAGTCGCAGATGTTCCGGATCGAGGCGTACGCCGATCTGTTCGAGAAGGCTGCCTCCTTGCTCCAGTCGCTCGCCATCAACCATCCCCTGGTGGACGGCAACAAGCGCATGGCGTGGATGTGCACCGTGGTCTTTCTTGATGTGAACGGCACGGATATGGCCGGGGTCGATCAGGACGACGCCTACAAGCTCGTCATCGATGTGGCCACGGGGGAGCTGGAGGACATCACACTCATCGCTCATCGGCTGCGTGGACTTCATACGGCCATGTGACCGGCGCGCCCGCCCGGGAGCACCCCGGCGGGTCGCCCGGCGCTCGGGAACGGCCGGGTTGTGAGGAGTCTCTCACCGGCCCTCCCGGTCGCCCCGGGCGGCCCGGAGGGGTTCCGCCGCCCCGGTAGGGTGGCCCGGTTGTCATACCCGAACCGTGCCCCTGTCCCTGCCCTTGCCGAGTGCCTCCGCCGCGCCGCGAGCCACGAGCGACGAGGCCGAGCCACGAGCGACGAGCGTCGAACCGGAGACCGTGACTACTACCGCCTCCCACTCCCACCACCTCTCTCCCGCCTTCCCCGGCCGTGCCCCGTGGGGTACCGCCAGCAAGCTGCGTGCCTGGCAGCAGGGGGCGATGGAGAAGTACGTCCAGGATCAGCCCCGCGACTTCCTCGCCGTCGCCACCCCCGGCGCCGGAAAGACGACCTTCGCGCTCACCCTCGCCTCCTGGCTGCTCCACCACCACGTGGTGCAGCAGATCACCGTGGTCGCGCCCACCGAGCATCTGAAGAAGCAGTGGGCGGCCGCCGCCGCGCGGATCGGGATCAAGCTGGATCCCGAGTACAGCGCGGGCCCGCTCAGCCGGGAGTACCACGGGGTCGCCGTCACCTACGCGGGTGTCGGGGTGCGGCCGATGCTCCACCGCAACCGGTGTGAGCAGCGCAAGACGCTGGTCATCCTGGACGAGATCCATCACGCCGGTGACTCCAAGTCATGGGGCGAGGCGTGCCTGGAGGCGTTCGACCCGGCGACCCGCCGGCTCGCGCTGACCGGGACGCCGTTCCGCTCGGACACCAATCCGATCCCGTTCGTGACGTACGAGGAGGGCAACGACGGCATCCGCCGTTCCGCCGCCGACTACACCTACGGATACGGCAACGCGCTCGGCGACGGTGTCGTCCGGCCCGTGATCTTCCTCAGCTACAGCGGCAATATGCGCTGGCGCACCAAGGCCGGGGACGAGGTCGCGGCGCGGCTCGGCGAGCCGATGACCAAGGACGCGATCTCCCAGGCGTGGCGGACCGCGCTCGACCCCCGCGGCGAGTGGATGCCCAACGTGCTGCGCGCCGCCGACCAGCGGCTGACCGAGGTGCGCAAGGGCATCCCGGACGCGGGCGGTCTGGTCATCGCCGCGGACCAGGACTCGGCCCGTGCGTACGCCAAGCTGATCCGGGAGATCACCGGCAGCAAGGCGACGGTCGTCCTCTCCGACGACACGGGCGCGTCGAAGCGGATCGATGAGTTCAGCGAGAGCGACGAGCGCTGGATGGTCGCCGTCCGGATGGTCTCCGAAGGGGTCGACGTGCCCCGGCTCGCCGTCGGGGTCTATGCCACGACGATCTCGACGCCGCTCTTCTTCGCGCAGGCCGTGGGCCGTTTCGTACGGTCACGGCGGCGCGGTGAGACGGCCTCCGTCTTCCTGCCCACCATCCCGATGCTGCTCAGCTTCGCCAACGAGATGGAGGTCGAGCGGGACCACGTCCTCGACCGGCCGAAGAAGGAGGGGGAGGAGGACCCCTACGCCGAGTCCGAGAAGGAGATGGACGAGGCCAACAAGCAGCAGGACGAGGACACCGGGGACCAGGACCAGCTGCCCTTCGAGGCGCTGGAGTCCGACGCCGTCTTCGACCGGGTGATGTACAACGGCGCCGAGTTCGGGATGCAGGCCCACCCCGGGAGCGAGGAGGAGCAGGACTACCTCGGCATCCCCGGCCTCCTCGAACCCGATCAGGTGGAGATGCTGCTCCAGAAGCGGCAGGCGCGCCAGATCGCCCACAGCCGGCGTAAGCCGGACACCGAGGCCGATCTGCTCGAACTGCCCGCTGAGCGGCGGCCGGTCGTCTCCCACAAGGAGCTGCTGGAGCTGCGTAAGCAGCTGAACACCATGGTCAGCGCCTATGTCCACCAGAGTGGCAAGCCGCACGGGGTGATCCACACCGAGCTGCGCCGGGTGTGCGGCGGCCCGCCGAGCGCGGAGGCGACGGCGGGGCAGATCCGTGAGCGAATCAAGAAGGTGCAGGAGTGGGCGGTACGGATGCGGTAGTCCGGCTGGATCAGACGTGAAGTCAATCGACACCAATCGACACCGATCGACACTGATCGGGGCTGATCGCTTCGGATCCGGTGGGTGACGGCCCGTGTGACGCGGACGGGACGGCCCGGTTCTCTCCTCGCGGAGGGGCCGGGCCGTCGCGCGTGCGTCCACCGCCTACGCGCGGGTACGCGTTCACGCCAGGAAGCGCAGGTCGCGGCCGGTGTTTCTGGCCTGAACTCCGTTGTGGGGGGCCGATATCACCGCCGTACGCCCGGATTCTGGACGAGGTCTTCCGCTGAGCGGACCGGCTCGCTACTGTCCCGCTCAACAAACGCCCCGTGGCAGAGCCGCCGCGGAGCCCAGCCGGTGCGCCAAGGACTGCCGACGGGGACCTCGGGCGGGGCGCCGTAGGGACCCGGCCGCCACGTCAGCCGCTGGTCCGCCGTCACTCACTCCGAACTCCGAAGGAGAGGGCGTCGTGACTGCGGAGACCTCCCAGACGCTCGACCGGGGACTGCGTGTCCTCAAACTGCTCGCCGACACCGACCACGGACTGACCGTCACCGAACTGTCCAACCGGCTCGGGGTCAACCGTACGGTCGTCTACCGGCTGCTCGCCACCCTCGAACAGCACGCCCTCGTCCGGCGGGACATCGGGGGCCGGGCCCGGGTGGGCCTCGGGGTGCTGCGGCTGGGCCGCCAGGTGCACCCGCTGGTGCGGGAGGCCGCGATGCCCGCGCTGCGGGCGCTCGCCGAGGACATAGGCGCCACCGCCCATCTGACGCTGGTCGACGGCGCCGAGGCGCTGGCCGTCGCCGTCGTCGAGCCGACCTGGACCGACTACCACGTCGCCTACCGGGCCGGTTTCCGTCATCCGCTGGACCGGGGCGCCGCGGGCAAGGCGATCCTCGCCGCCCGGCAGAGCGCCGCCGACGACCCCGGGTACACCCTGACCCATGGCGAACTGGAGGCGGGCGCCAGCGGTGCCGCCGCGCCGCTCGTGGGTGTGACGGGGATCGAGGGGAGCGTGGGGGTCGTGATGCTCACCGACTCCGTACCGGAGCGGGTCGGCCGACGGGTGGTCGACGCGGCGCGCGAGGTGGCGGACGCGCTGCGCTGACGAGGCCCGCGCTGAGAAGGCCGCGCTGCTGACGAGGCCGTGCTCAGGAGGGGGAGCCTCCCGCGGCCCCGGCGGTGGCCCGGCGGGAGCCGTCGGCCGCGGCCCCGGCGGACGCACCGGCGGCGGGCGCACCGATAGATTGACACCGTGCTCTCCCGTCTCACGCGCTCCCGCGCCGTCCTCATCAGCGCCCTGCCCGTCGCGGCCCTGCTCGGTGTCGCCGGGTTCGCCCCGCTGCCGTACGTCATCGCCCAGCCCGGGGAGACCGCCGACGTCCTGGGGGAGCGCGGGGGGAGTCCGGTGATCACGATCACCGGCGCTCCCGTACGGAAGACGGAGGGCGCCCTGCGGATGACCACCATCGTCGCCACCGCGCCCGCCACCGACATCGACCTCGGGGACGTGGTCGACGGCTGGTTCCGGGACGACCGCGCCGTGCTGCCGAGGGAGTCCGTCTACCCCTCCGGGGAGTCGGACCAGGAGATCACCGAGCGCAACCTCGCCGATATGACCGAATCCCAGCACGACGCGACCCGGGCGGCCCTCTCCTACCTCGGTGAGGACCCGGCCAAGGTCAAGGTGACCCTGCGCCTCACCGATGTCGGCGGGCCGAGCGCGGGCCTGCTCTTCTCCCTCGGCATCGTGGACAAACTGGAGGGGAACGGGGCCGGTGGCGATCTCACCGGCGGCCGTGACATCGCCGGTACGGGGACGATCAGCCCCCAGGGCGAGGTCGGCGCGGTGGGGGGCGTCGCCCTCAAGACACAGGCGGCCCAGCGGGACGGGGCGACCGTCTTCCTGGTGCCGAAGGGCGAGTGCGCGGACGCGCGGGCCGGGGTGGGGAACGGGCTGCGGCTGATCCCGGTCACGACGCTGACGGGGGCGGTGGACTCCCTCCGGGCGCTGGACGCGGGGAAGCCGGTTCCGTCCTGCTGACCTCCGCCGCCCGCCGGGGGCGGGGAAGGGGTACGGGGGCGGACGGGGCGGGTTCGCCGGGGACCCCGTGTGCCGGTGGTGTGGACGAGGACCGTGGCGGCGTGCACCGTTCCGGCGGCGGCCCGCCGTCCAGTCGCCGCCACACCGGGAAGACCGCGACCGAGAGCGTCGCCAGCAGATAGACCACGGCCACCAGCAGCAGGGTCGCCGTCAGGCCGACGCGCTCGACGAGCGGGCCCGCCACCAGCCCGCCCAGGGGGGTGGCCATCAGCGTCCCGGCCGTGATGACGCCGAGGACGCGGCTGCGCAGGGCCTCGGGGATCCGTTCGTACATCACCGTACTGAGGACCGGATTGAGCACACCCGCGCCGAGGCCGCCGAGGACCATCGTCAGGGCCAGCGGGAACGTGGTGTCCGTCAGGGCCGCCACCGCGAACCGGGGCGGGCTGCTCACCAGGAAGGCGACGGCGAAGACCGTACGGCGGGGGAAACGGTCGCCGAACGCGGCGTAGAGCAGCGCGCCGAGGAGCGCGGAGCCCGCGAAGAGGGAGACGAGCAGCCCCAGATCGGTCGGGCCGCCGAGGTGTTCGCGGGTGTGCACGGGCAGCAGGACCGCGCTCCAGGACTGGTCCAGGGCGTTGGTCAGCATCACCAGCAGCACCACGGAGAAGAGCAGCCGGTCGCCGGTGAGGGCGGTGCGGCCCTCGCGCAGTTCACGCCGGTAGTGGGCGGCGGAGACGGGAGCGGAGCCGGGGCGGGGGGCGGCCGCGGCCAGCCTCCGTATCCCGAGGGAGATCACGGCGGCGGAGAGGGCGAAGGTCGCGGCGTCGACCAGCAGGACGGTCTCCGCGCCCGCGAACGCGATCAGGACCCCCGCGAGCGCCGCTCCCGCCATCCGGGCGCCCCGGGAGACCGCGTCGAAGAGGCTGGCTGCGCGGGCGAGGGAGATCCCGGCGGTCTCGGCCAGATCGGGGAGGAGGACATTGCGGGCGGTCTCACCGGGGGCGTGGCACAGGCCCGTCACCGCCATGAGCACGCATAACGTCCAGAACTCCAGTGCTCCGGCGCGATGCAGCAGCGGGATGGCGGCGACCGCGAGCGCGCAGACCAGATCGGAGGCGACGCTGACCCGGCGGCGGCCCACCCGGTCGATCAGAGGGCCGCCGAAGACAGCCGCCACGGCGACCGGGGCCATGGCGCAGAAGGCGACGAGACCGGCCTTGGCGGCGCTGCCGGTGGTCTCCAGGGCGAACCAGGGGACGCCGACGAGGGTGAGCGCGTTCCCGGTGAGGGAGATCGCGTTGGCGGTCAGGACCTGGGCGAGGGGTGCGCGGTCACGGGTGGGGGCGGGGCCGGTGGCGGATGTCATCGCTGCCTCCCGGGGCTCATATGGAGGGGCGGGGCGCCTGAGGGAAGGCGTGGAAGTGGAACCGGACGGCGGCGGTGGGGGTGGTGGTGTCCGAGGCGGTCGCTTCCGTGGGGGAGGTGGGCGCCGGGTCGGCGGGCGGTGGGGAGGGGACGGTGGTCGGCTCGCCGGGCGGCGCCGGGGGGACGGTCGTCGGCTCGCCGGGCGGCGCCGCGCCGGGCTCGCGGTAGCTCTCCACGAGGGCGTGGACCCGCTGTTTCAGCTCATACGCCCGCGCCGGGGTGAGCCGGAGCGTGAAGTCGCTCAGGTCGGAGGCACGGCGCCAGTCGTCGGGCCACTCCGAGGCGGTGGCCAGCCAGGTGCCGACCTCCTGCGTGTGCTGGTGGGCGACCTCGTGGATGAACAGGTCGGCGGCGCCGCGCACCGACGGGTCAGGGTCGCTGAAGAGCGTGTGGTCGATGCTCGTCCCCTCGGAGGACGCCCGCCACCAGCGCTCCCGGCCCTTGCCGTGCTCCGGCGCGTCCTCCACGAAGCCGTACGCGGCGAGCTGACGCAGGTGGTAGCTGGTCGCCCCGCTGGACTCGCCCAGTCGCGCGGCGAGTTGGGAGGCGGTGGCGGGACCGTCATGGCGGAGGGAGGAGAGCAGCCGCATCCGGAGGGGATGGGCGAGCCCGCGCAGGGTGCGGGGGTCGAGGGGGCGGTGACGGGGGGTCTCGGGAGAGCCGGGCATGGATGCAAAGGTATGTTTGCAGAGAATCCTTTGCAAGGGTTTCTTTGGAGTGAGGTGGAGTGGAGGGAGAGAGGCGGCGGCCGGGTGCGGCCCGTGGGTGGGGTGGCGGGCGGGCGCCCGTGAGGCGATGGCCGGGTGTGGTCCGTGGGGTGATGGCAGGGCTGTCGCGTGTGGCCCGTGCGGTGACGGCCCGGGGGTGGCCCGTCGCGAGGGGCGGCCCCGTCGTGACGGGCGGCTCGGGGCGACGGGCGGGCTCGGGGCGAGGCGCGGCCCCTTCGCGAGGCGCGGGGCCGTCAGAAGCTCTCGCCCGCGGCCTGTTCGACCAGGGGGATGATCCGCAGCGGTACCGGGTTCTCCATCACGATCGCCGTCGAGGCCCGGACGATCCCCTCGAACCCGACCACCCGGTCGATCACCCGCTGGAGATCGGCGTTGGAGCGGGCCACGAGTCGGCAGAGCATGTCGCCCTCGCCCGTCGTGGTGTGCAGCTCCAGTACCTCGGGGACGCCACGCAGATGGGCCCGGATGTCCTCGCCCTGGCCCTGTTTGATCTCCAGCGTGGCGAAGGCGGTGACCGGGTAGCCGAGGGCGGCCGGGTCCACATCCGGGCCGAAACCCCTGATGACGCCATGGGTCCGCAGCCGGTCGAGCCGTGCCTGCACCGTTCCGCGCGCTACTCCGAGACGGCGGGACGCCTCCAGGACCCCGATCCGTGGCTCCCGGGCGAGGAGCGCGATAAGCCGCCCGTCCAGATGATCGATCGCCATACACCCTCCCAGATGGTCATCCTGTACAGATAGGCCCACTGATCTCGTTCAGTGGTGGACACATTGCTGAGCGTTCACCTGAACTATTGCGCACCTTGTGGAACGGAGGGAGCCTTTTTTCATGACTGAGACCATGGATCACCACTCCACCACCGCGCGCGAGGCCGACCCGTTCCCGGTGAAGGGGATGGACGCGGTCGTCTTCGCCGTGGGCAATGCCAAGCAGGCCGCGCACTACTACTCCACGGCCTTCGGGATGAGACTCGTCGCCTACGCCGGGCCGGAGAACGGCAGCCGGGAGACGGCCAGTTACGTCCTGGAGAACGGCTCCGCGCGCTTTGTGTTCACCTCCGTCATCAGGCAGTCCACCGAGTGGGGCACCTTCCTCGCCGGGCATGTCGCCGAGCACGGCGACGGGGTGGTCGACCTCGCGATCGAGGTGCCCGACGCGCGAGCCGCCTACGCCTACGCCACCGAGCACGGCGCCCATGGCATCACCGCCCCCCACGAGGTGACGGACGAGCACGGCACGGTGGTGCTCGCGGTGATCGCCACCTATGGCCAGACCCGCCACACCCTGGTCGACCGCTCCCGTTACCACGGCCCCTACCTCCCCGGCTTCGTGACCGCCGAGCCGATCGTGGCCCCGCCCGCCAAGCGGACCTTCCAGGCCATCGACCACTGCGTCGGCAATGTGGAACTCGGCCAGATGAACGAGTGGGTGTCCTTCTACAACAAGGTCATGGGTTTCACCAACATGAAGGAGTTCGTGGGCGACGACATCGCCACCGAGTACTCCGCGCTGATGTCGAAGGTCGTCGCGGACGGCACCCTGAAGGTGAAGTTCCCGATCAACGAGCCCGCCATCGCCAAGAAGAAGTCCCAGATCGACGAGTACCTGGAGTTCTACGGCGGCGCGGGCGTCCAGCACATCGCCCTGGCCACCAATGACATCGTCGCCACGGTCCGGTCCATGCGGGCGGCCGGTGTCGAGTTCCTGGACTCCCCCGACTCGTACTACGACACCCTCGGCGAGTGGGCCGGGGAGACCCGGGTGCCGGTGGAGACCCTGCGCGAGCTGAGGATCCTCGTCGACCGCGACGAGGACGGCTATCTGCTCCAGATCTTCACCAAGCCGGTCCAGGACCGTCCGACCGTCTTCTTCGAGATGATCGAGCGTCATGGCTCGATGGGCTTCGGCAAGGGCAACTTCAAGGCCCTCTTCGAGGCCATCGAGCGCGAGCAGGCCAGGCGCGGCAACCTGTGATCCGCGGCGACCGCTGATCCCCGTCAGCCGGGGCGTGCCGGGCGGAGCGGCTCCCCGGCACGCCACGGCGGCACGCCCGTACAAGCGGTACATCCGTAGGGCCGTATGCCGGTACAGCGGTACGCCGCTCGGTACGGGCGGGGCCGCGTCCGCCTCCGTACGCGGTGCCGTGCGGGGGCCGGGCGCGGCCCTCCCCCGGCCGACCGGAGCCCGGCCCCCGGCGGGCCAGGGGCAACTGCCTACGATCGGACGTGTGTGCGCACATGTGATGATCGCCGAGGACGACGACAAGCAGGCCGAGCTGGTCCGCCGCTATCTGGAGCGGGAGGGACACACGGTCACCGTGGTCCCGGACGGACGCGCCGCCATCGACGCGGTGCGCACCGGACCCCCGCCCCAACTCCTCGTCCTCGATGTGATGATGCCCCGGGCCGACGGCCTCGACGTGCTGCGGGTGCTGCGCGCCGAGGGCCGGGAACTGCCCGTGCTGATGCTCACCGCCCGCTCCACCGAGGACGATCTGCTGCTCGGCCTCGATCTGGGCGCGGACGACTACATGACCAAGCCCTACAGCCCCCGGGAGCTGATGGCCCGGGTCCGCACACTGCTGCGGCGCTCCCGGCGGGCGGCCGGGACACCCGTGCTGCGGGTCGGCGGGCTGGTGGTCGACCCCCAGCGCCATGAGGTGAGCGTCGACGGCGAACCCATCGAGTGCACCCCCGGCGAGTTCCGCCTCCTCGCGGCGATGGCGGCCGAACCGGGACGGGTCTTCAGCCGCCAGCGGCTGCTGGAGCAGCTCCATGGCTTCACCCGCTATATCGGCGACCGGACGGTCGACGTCCATGTCATGAACCTCCGTAAGAAGATCGAGCCCACCCCACGGCGGCCCGTGCGTCTGCTCACGGTCTTCGGTGTCGGCTACAAACTGGCGGATCCGGACCGTGGTCATGACGAGCGGTGAGGGCGCGGGTGCCGAGACCCGCCCATCCCGTTCCCCCCGCCCGCTCCGCCGGTCCGGCCGTCCCGCCGACTCCCCTCGCCCGCTCCGCCGGTCCGGCCGTCCCGCCGACTCCTCCCGCCTCCCCCTGCGCAAGAGCCTTCTGGTCCGGCTGCTCGCCGTCTCCGCGCTGGTCGCCGCCTGTTCCGTCGCCGCCACCGCGTGGCTCGCCGTACAGACCACCTCCGGCGCGATCCGCCAGCAACAGGGCCAGGACCTCAGCGAGACCGCGCGAATCTACGACACCCTGCGTGGCCGGGCCGCCACCCACGCCCAGTGGGCGGGGGTCGGGCCGACCGTACGCGGACTCGCCGAGGAGACCGGCCGCCGGATCGCCCTCACCACACCGCAGGGTCACCCCCTCGCCGACTCCGACACCTCCGCCGATCCCGCGCCCCTGCCCAAGGAGCCCTCGGCCGTGGTGAATCCGCTCAGCGCCGACACCGCACTGGCGTCCGTGACAGCGCGCTCCGGGCAGGGGGAGCGGACCGGACCCGGCCTGGCGGACGGGATCGACCACCGCGCGGTCGGGCCCTTCGACCTGCCCGCCGCCGAGCGCGCCCAGCTCCGTAAGAAGGCGGACGGTGTCGGCGCCTGTCTGCGGGAGATGGGGCTCACCGCCGACATCGCCGTCACCGCCGGCGGCCGCCCCCGGATCCGGATCGTCGGCAACGACCGCGCCGACGTCCTGGGCGCCCGCTGCGGACTCGCCGAACTGGACCGGCCCACCCGGACCGAGGCCACCGCGCTCACCGCCCTCAACAAGCTCTCCGACGACTGTCTGCGCCGCAAGGGCCGCGCCCCCACCCGGCTCAGCCTCGATCTGACCTGGCGCGACAGCCCCGACCACCCCGTGGTGTCGCTGCTGCCGAGGGAGGAGCCGGCCCCCGCGGTCGCACCCATGCCCTGGTCCACCACCAGCACCGTCCCGCTGCCGCGCGAGCCGGTCGAGGAGCGGAAGACGGTCGACGACCGCGCCGTCGAGACCTGTGTGGCCAGCTCCCGGGCCGAACAGCTCGGCGCCCATGTCTCGCCGACCGCCCTGCTGTTCATCACGGACCCCGACGGCACCCGGACCCCGGCCTTCGCGCTCTCGCCCGCCAACACCGCGCGGATCGTCGGCGTCGCCGCCCTCGTCCTGGCGCTCACGGTCGGCGCGACGCTTTTGGCCGCCACCCGGCTGGTGCGCCCCCTGCGGGCGCTGACCGGGGCGGCCCAGCGGATGAAGGACGGCGAGAGCTCGCGGCCGGTCCCGGTCACCGCCGACAACGAGGTCGGGCGGCTGGCGGCGGCCTTCAACGACATGGCCGCGCACCGGGCCACCCTGGAGGCCCAGCGCCGGGCCCTCGTCAGCGATGTCGCCCATGAGCTGCGTACCCCGCTGAGCAATATCCGGGGCTGGCTGGAGGCGGCCGAGGACGGGATCGCCGACCCCGACCCGGCCTTTGTCTCCTCCCTGCTGGAGGAGGCCGTCCAGCTCCAGCACATCATCGACGACCTCCAGGACCTGGCCCAGGCCGACGCGGGCGCCCTGCGGCTCCGCCCCGAGCTGCTGCGTCCCGAGGAGTTGCTCGCCCAGGTCGCGGCGGCCCACCAGGGGCGCGCGGAGACAGCGGGCGTGACGGTGACCGTCGCCCGCCCGGCGGAGGCGGGGGAGAAGACCGGGCCGCCGGTGACACCGCCCCCGCCCGAGGTGGTCGCGGACCCCGTCCGGCTGCGCCAGGCCGTCGGCAACCTCCTCACCAACGCCGTCCGGCACACCCCGAGCGGCGGCACCGTCACCCTCCGGGCGCACCAGGACGGCGACCGGGTGTCGCTGTCCGTCAGCGACACCGGGACCGGGATCCCGCCCGAGGACCTGCCCCATGTCTTCGACCGCTTCTGGCGCGCGGAGAAGTCCCGCAGCCGCCGGACCGGCGGCAGCGGACTCGGGCTGGCGATCGTGCGCAAACTGGCCGAGGCGCACGGCGGAACCATCGACGTCCGCTCCACCCCCGGCCAGGGCTCCGTCTTCACCCTCCACCTCCCTCCCGCATCCGCGTCCCCGCTCCAACCGCTGGACGTCTCGTCCTCCCTTTCCACGCGCTGATCGCGACCCGACGCCGTCCTGACAGCTTTCTGACACGTTCTCGCCAGCCTGGGCAGGACCGGGTACTCCGGTCCGCCGACCGGGGACACCGGCCTGCCGGTCCGCGAGTTCCCACCGCTGGCCGGACCCGCCCGCCCAGGCCCTGTCCGGGCGACCCGGCCCTCAGACCAAGCTGAACGGAGCAGTCCGTATGTCGTCTCGTACGTCCCTGCGCGCCCTCGCCGTCATCGCCTCGGCCACCGCCGCGCTGCTGGCCCCGGCGACCGCCGCGTTCGCCGACTCGTCCCCCGCGCCCCTTCCGAAGGTGGACCTCTCCGAGCGGGCGGGTGGCCCGGCGCAGGGGACCGCGCTGTTGCCGCGCGGTGGTGTGGCGGCGGGTGACAAGCCCCAGGTCGTCAACCCGGCCGAGAAGCCGAGGACGGGATGGGCGAAGGTGAGCGCCACCATGCCGCCCCGCGAGGTCGCCGCCGGGGACAAGCCCCGGGTCGCCCCGCGCGACACCGTCTGGAGCACCAGCCCCCAGCCGATGCCGCTGCGCGAAGGGGCCGTGACCCCGCGCGGCGGGGTCGCCGCGGGTGAGCGCCCGGCGGAGCGCGACGGCTCCGGCGCTCTGATCGGTACGGCGGCGGGCATCGCCGCCCTCGCCGCGGGCGCCGGAACCCTGGTCGTGCGCCGCCGCTACCAGGGCTAGCCACCGCGAAGGGGCACCGGCCTGCGGCTGGTGCCCCTTCGTACGCCGTTGTCGTCTCCGTCTCCGTACCCGCGTCCGGCACACCTCGGCGCGCCGGTCACCGCCCCTCGCCCTGGAGCCCTCCGTGCCCCGCCCCGCCCTCTTCGGCCTGGCCCTCGGCCTCGCCCTGCTCACCGTCACCGCCTGCGGAAGCCCGTCCACCCCGGAACGGGAGCCGTCCGCACCGCCCCCATCACCGCGGGCCGCCTCCCCGGCGACCCCGCCCCCGGACCGCGCCAGCACCGCCCCCGCGCCCGTCCATGTCACGATCCCGTCGGTCGAGATCTCCGCGCCCCTGATGCGTCTCGGCCTCAACCGGGACCAGACCGTCGAGGTCCCCCCGCCGGAGAAGGGCATGACGGCGGGCTGGTACACCGGCGCCGCCGTACCGGGGGAGCCGGGCGCCTCCGTGATCATCGGCCATAACGCCACCCGCTACGGCAAGGCCGTCTTCCAGGACCTCAGAAAGGTACGGAAGGGCGCCGAGGTGACGGTCCGCAACGCGGCGGGGGCACTGGCCCGGTTCACCGTGACCCGCAAGGAGACCGTGCGGAAGAAGGCGTTCCCCACCGAGCGGGTGTACGGCGCGGTGAACGGCCGCGAACTGCGGCTGATCACCTGTGACGGCGCCTTCGGCGCCGACGGCCACACCGTGGACAACCTGATCGTCTACGCGGTCCGTAGCGCCTGACGGGGAAACCCTGGCTCAGACGGCTCCCAGGTCCACGATGACCGGGAAGGGCGCGGCGGCCTTGACCACGCCGGTGAACATCTCACCGTCCCGGTAGCTCCGGGTGGCGGGGTCGAGGACGTAGGTGTAGACGATCGGAACGCCGGTGGCGGACTGCTCGATGCGCCAGTAGAAGGGGATGCCAGCTTTGGCATATTGGTCCACCTTCACGATCCGGTCGGTGGTCTCTGACCCTGGGGAGACGACCTCGACGACCAGGAGCACGTGTTCGGGGCGGGTGGGTGTGAAGTCGATGGTCTCCGCCCGGTAGACGGTGACGTCCGGCCGGCGGTTGGTGAGCGGAACGTCCTGCAGGCGGACGTCGAAGTCCGTGTCGGCGTTCCAGTCCGGGCCCGCGGCGGTATCCAGGGCATTGGCCAGGATCCGGGCCAGCCGGTTGTGCCGTTTGGAGGCGCTCGGGCTCACGACGACCATCCCGTCCACGATCTCGATGCCGGCGCACTGCTCCTCGGACCAGGAGTCGTACTGTTCCGCGCTGATCTGGGTGTGCATCCATGCGGGCGCCACCATCTCGGCGGTCATGGTGTGCCTCCTTCGAGGAGCCTCAACAGTTCCAGCGCTGCTGGGCTCAGCCTACTGTCCTGCGACTCGGTGGTGCCCGAATCGGAAGAACGCCGGGAGGCATCCGATATCGCCCGGGTTCGACCAGGCACGGCCATGCCGTGCCGCGGGAGCGCCCCCTCGCCCCCGTGCGCGAGGATGGGGCCATGCCGAACCGCCTCGTGAACGAGACCTCCCCCTATCTCCTCCAACACGCCGACAATCCCGTCGACTGGCGGCCCTGGGGGCCCGAGGCGTTCGAGGAGGCGAGGCGGCGGGATGTGCCCGTGCTGCTGAGCGTCGGCTACTCCAGTTGTCACTGGTGCCACGTCATGGCCCATGAGTCGTTCGAGGACGCCGGGACCGCCGCGTACCTCAACGAGCACTTCGTCGCCGTCAAGGTCGACCGCGAGGAGCGGCCCGATGTCGACGCCGTCTATATGGAGGCGGTGCAGGCGGCCACCGGGCAGGGCGGGTGGCCGATGACCGTCTTTCTGACCGCCGAGGGGGAGCCGTTCTACTTCGGGACGTACTTCCCGCCGGAGCCCCGGCATGGGATGCCGTCGTTCCGGCAGGTGCTCGAAGGGGTGAGCGCCGCGTGGAGTGGGCGGCGCGGGGAGGTCACGGAGGTCGCGCGGAAGATCACCCGGGATCTCGCCGAGCGTGAGGTCACCCGGGGCGGCGGCGGGGTGCCCCGGGAGGAGGAGCTGGCGCGGGCGCTGCTGGCGCTCACCCGGGACTATGACGACCGGTACGCGGGGTTCGGGGCGGCGCCCAAGTTCCCGCCGTCGATGGTGGTGGAGTTCCTGCTGCGCCACCATGCGCGTACGGGGGCGGAAGGCGCGCTCCAGATGGCCACCGACACCTGTGAGGCGATGGCCCGGGGCGGGATGTACGACCAGCTCGGCGGCGGCTTCGCCCGGTACTCGGTCGACCGGGAGTGGGTCGTTCCGCACTTCGAGAAGATGCTGTACGACAACGCCCTGCTCTGTCGCGTCTACACCCATCTGTGGCGGGCCACCGGCTCTCCGCTGGCCCGGCGCGTCGCCGTGGAGACCGCCGACTTCATGGTGCGTGAGCTGCGGACCCCCGAGGGAGGCTTCGCCTCCGCCCTGGACGCGGACAGCGCCGAGAGCCAGGGGGAGGCCGCGCGGGTCACCGAGGGCGCCTTCTACGTCTGGACACCGGAGCGGCTCGCCGAGGTCCTCGGCCCGGAGGACGGCCGCCGTGCCGCCGCGCTGTACGGGGTGACCGAGGCCGGGACGTTCGAGCACGGCGCCTCCGTGCTCCAGCTCCCCGGTGCGGAGGCCGACGAGGGGCTGCGGCGGCGGCTCTTCGAGGCCCGGGAGCTGCGGCCCCGGCCGGCGCGGGACGACAAGGTCGTCGCCGCCTGGAACGGGCTCGCCATTGCGGCACTGGCCGAGGCCGGGGCCTGCTTCGACCGGCCCGACCTGGTGGAGCACGCGACCGAGGCCGCCGATCTGCTGGTGCGGGTCCATCTGGACAGCACGGCCCGGCTCTCCCGTACCTCCCGGGACGGGGTCAGCGGCGCCAACGCCGGGGTGCTGGAGGACTACGCGGATGTCGCCGAGGGCTTCCTCGCTCTCGCGGCCGTCAGCGGGGAGGGGGTCTGGCTGGACTTCGCCGGGCTGCTGCTCGATATGGTCATCGACCGTTTCAGCGGCGAGGACGGCGCCTTCTACGACACCGCGCACGACGCCGAGCGGCTGATCCGCCGCCCCCAGGACCCCACCGACAACGCCACCCCCTCCGGCTGGAGCGCGGCGGCCGGGGCGCTGCTCTCGTACGCCGCGCAGACCGGGTCCACGGTGCACCGCGAGGCGGCGGAGGGGGCGCTGGGCATCGTGCGGACGCTGGGGCCCAAGGTGCCGCGCTTCCTCGGCTGGGGGCTCGCGGTCGCCGAGGCGCTGCTGGACGGGCCCCGGGAGATCGCGGTCGTCCGGGGCGCGGACGACGACCCCCGGGGCCGGGAGCTGCACCGTACGGCGCTGCTGTCGACGGCGCCGGGAGCGGTCGTCGCGGTCGGGGCGCCGGACGGGGACGAGTTCCCGCTGCTGCGGGGGCGGGGCCTGGTGGAGGGCGCGGCGGCGGCGTATGTCTGCCGGGGGTTCGTCTGCCGACGGCCGGTGACGACCGTGGCCGCGCTGCACGGGGAGCTGTCCTCCCGTACGGACTGAACGGTCGGCGTCAGAAGCGGGGGCCCGTGCCCAGGGCGCGCAGCCCCCGGTCGACCAGGTCCAGCAGATCGTCCTGGTGGTCGCGTTCCGCCCAGTACACCGTCACCTCGCGGAGCACTCCCGTCACCGCCGCCACGAAGGTCCGGACGTCCAGGTCGTCGTGGGGGCGGCCGACGCGGTCCGCGACGGCGTGGACCAGCAGCCGGAAGGTGGCCGCCGCCGTCTCGCTGGTCCGGGTGCGCAGGGCGGGGACCTCGGCCATCAGCCGGGTGCGCTCCAGCGCCTCCTCGGGGTGCTCCCGCAGAAAGGCCGCCAGGGCCAGCCGGATGACCGCGCGGACGGCGTCCACCGGGTCCTCGTCCTCGGGGCGCGCCCTCAGTTCGGCCTCCATCAGCGGCCCGAACTCATCGGTGAGGACGATGTCCTCCTTGGTGGGGAAGTACCGGAACACCGTGGAGGGGGAGACCTCGGCGGCCTCCGCGATCTGCTCGATGGTCGTCGACTCGTACCCCTGGGCGCGGATCAGCCGGTAGGTGGCGCGGCGGATCGCGAGCCGCGTCTTCAGCTTCTTGCGTTCCCGGAGGCCCAGCGGGGGCTGGGGCCGGGTGTCCTGGGGGAGGGGCACGGTCGCGGGCATGCCCCCATTGTCCCGTAGCGGCGAACGGTGATCCATCGTCGGCGCCCGGTGCGACTCAAAGGAGCGCACGGCCAAGCTCAGATGAGCGAGAAGCCCAGCCGCTCGGGAATCGCGCGCGGGCGCCCGGAACGGCGGCCCGGCCGGGGCCGGCCGCACCGGCTCGGCCCCGGTGTGTCTCAGCCCTGGTACGCCACCAGGGAGATGCCGACGTAGTGCACCACGAAGGCCGCCAGCGTGAGGGAGTGGAAGACCTCGTGGAAGCCGAACCAGCGCGGTGACGGATTGGGGCGCTTGATCCCGTACACCACCCCGCCCACGCTGTAGAGCAGCCCGCCGGTGATGACGCAGATGAGCACCGCGATCCCGCCCGCGCGCAGGAAGTCCGGCAGGAAGAAGACGGCCGCCCAGCCCATCGCGATATAGCAGGGCGTGTAGAGCCAGCGGGGCGCGCCGACCCACAGGACCCGGAAGGCGATCCCGGCCGCCGCGGCCACCCAGACCGCCCACAGCAGGGGCCCGGCCTTGGAGTCGGGCAGCAGGAGGATCGTCAGCGGGGTGTAGGTGCCCGCGATGATCAGGAAGATATTGGCGTGGTCCAGGCGCCGCAGCAGGGCCTGGGCGCGCGGGCCCCAGTTCCCCCGGTGGTAGAGCGCGCTCACCCCGAACAGCAGGCAGGCGGTCAGCACATAGATCGCGCAGGCCACACGCGCCTCGGTCGATCCGGCGAGCGCGGTGAGCACCAGGCCGGAGACCAGGACGGCGGGGAACATCCCCGCGTGCAGCCAGCCGCGCAGCTTCGGTTTCGCCGGATGCGGCGGAGGGGCCTCGATCTCGGTGACGTCAGGCACGGCAGCAGCAGTCATGTCTGGATCGTACCTACGCACCCGTAAGTGCCTTACTGGAGGCCGCACCTTGACAGACGGGATCCGGGGAGGTCAGGCGGGCGGCGGTACGGAACCGGGGCGCCGTCCCGTGACCGCGCGCCCCCTCTGCCGTCCCCCGTCCGCGACACAGTGGTGATGCTCACATGAGCTATGCGCTGGACATATGGGCATGCGCCACGGATCATCAGATGAGTGCGGTCGGCACCGGATGAGCGGCTACGAAGCATCCGGGTCGAGGCCCCCACGGGGCACAGAACTGGACAAGACCAACAGAACCCTCTCTTAGGAGCAATCGTGGCGCGCGACATCGCGGCTCCCAGCACCCTTCCCACCCAGCACCGTGAGCTGATCACCTGGGTGGACGACATCGCGGCGATCACCCAGCCGGACCGGGTGGTCTGGTGCGATGGATCCGAGGCGGAGTACGAGCGCCTCTGCGAGGAGCTGGTCGCCAAGGGCACCTTCACCAAACTGGACCCGGTCAAGCGCCCGAACTCCTACTACGCCGCCTCCGACCCGACCGACGTCGCCCGCGTCGAGGACCGCACCTTCATCTGCTCCGAGAAGGAGGCCGACGCCGGACCGACCAACCACTGGAAGGACCCGGCCGAGATGAAGGAGATCTTCGCCGGTGAGCGGGGCATCTTCCGGGGCTCGATGCGCGGCCGGACCATGTACGTCGTCCCCTTCTGCATGGGGCCGGTCGGCTCGCCGCTCTCCGCCATCGGAGTGGAGATCACCGACTCCGCGTACGTCGCCGTCGCGATGCGCACCATGACCCGGATGGGCCAGCCGGTCCTGGACGAGCTGGGCACCGACGGCTTCTTCGTCAAGGCCGTCCACACCCTCGGCGCCCCGCTCGCCGAAGGCGAGCAGGACGTGCCCTGGCCGTGCAACTCCACCAAGTACATCTCGCACTTCCCCGAGACCCGCGAGATCTGGTCGTACGGATCGGGCTACGGCGGCAACGCCCTGCTCGGCAAGAAGTGCTACGCCCTGCGGATCGCCTCCGTCATGGCGCGGGACGAGGGCTGGCTCGCCGAGCACATGCTGATCCTCAAGCTCACCCCGCCCACCGGCGGCCCCGAGGCCGCCACGTACGTCGCCGCCGCCTTCCCCTCCGCCTGCGGCAAGACCAACCTCGCCATGCTGGAGCCCACCATCCCCGGCTGGACCGTCGAGACCATCGGCGACGACATCGCCTGGATGCGGTTCGGCGCGGACGGCCGCCTCTACGCGATCAACCCCGAGGCCGGTTTCTTCGGCGTCGCCCCCGGCACCGGTGAGCACACCAACGCCAACGCCATGAAGACCCTCTGGGGCAACGCGGTCTTCACCAACGTCGCCCTCACCGACGACAACGACGTCTGGTGGGAGGGCATGACCGAGGAGACCCCCGCCCACCTCACCGACTGGCGGGGCGACGACTGGACGCCCGACTCCGACACCCCGGCCGCCCACCCCAACGCCCGCTTCACCGTCCCGGCGGCGCAGTGCCCGACCGTCGCGCCGGAGTGGGAGTCCCCGCAGGGCGTGCCGATCTCGGCGATCCTCTTCGGCGGCCGCCGCGCCTCCGCCGTACCGCTGGTCACCGAGTCCTTCTCCTGGCAGCACGGCGTCTTCCTCGGCGCCAACGTCGCCAGCGAGAAGACCGCCGCCGCCGAGGGCAAGGTCGGCGAGCTGCGCCGCGACCCCTTCGCGATGCTCCCCTTCTGCGGCTACAACATGGGCGACTACATGGCCCACTGGATCAAGGTCGGCCAGAACGCGGACCAGGCGAAGCTGCCGAAGATCTACTACGTCAACTGGTTCCGCAAGAACGCCGACGGCCAGTTCGTCTGGCCGGGCTTCGGCGAGAACAGCCGGGTCCTGAAGTGGATCGTGGAGCGGCTGGACGGCACCGCCGAGGGCGTCGAGACCCCGATCGGTGTCCTGCCGACCCCCGCCGCCCTCGACACCGAGGGCCTGGAGCTCTCCGCCGGGGACCTGGAGTTCCTGCTGACGGTGGACGAGGAGGTCTGGCGCGAGGAGGCCGCCCTGGTCCCCGAGCACCTCAACACCTTCGGCGACCACACGCCCAAGGAGCTGTGGGACGAGTACCGCGCCCTCGTCGCCCGTCTCGGCTGACGCGCCACCGGACCGGGCACCCGCCCGGTCCGCCCCCGGCGTCGCGGTGGGCCACCACGACATCCGCCCTGACCTGTGGGGTCATCAGACCCGCCGCGCACCCCGGCCCCCGGAGCCCCCTCACGGCTCCGGGGGCCGGTTCTGTGCGGTGGTACGGATCCCCCCACGGTCCCGCTCTCCGCTGGTACGGGCCGGCCCACGGCCGCGACCTGTCGCGGATACGGACCGGGGCGGTACGGGTCGCCGCGCGCGTCTCTTGCCGCTCGCTCTTCTTCGACGCCTCTTGTCGCGGGCCCGGCACATGGCCGTCGATCGCCGCCAGGCGGTTGGTTCACCCGGGGTCGGGATTACGGGGGTGGACCCCGACCCCGGGCGTGGTTGGCTCCCGGCCCACGGACCTCCCCGGCTCGTGGACCGGGGCCGTCAGGAGGCGCCGACCAGGCGCGACGAGGCGCTCAGTGCGGCGCTGTGGGCGTCCATCCGCTCAGCGGCCAGGATCGCCACCGTGGTGTCGGCGCGCGAGGCGGCGGTCACCAGCACCCGCCCGGCCAGCGCGTGGGCGCGGCGGTGCAGCGCCACGGGATCGGCGCCGCTCGGTCCGGTATGACGGAGCGGAGCGGCGCCGCGCAGCCGGGTCACCTCGGCGGCCAGCCGCCCGGCGACCTCGCCGAGGCCGAGCTCATCGGTGACGGCGAGCAGCGCCGAGAGATGCCCGGCGAGCTGGATGCCCAGTTCCTCCTCGCGGGAGCGATGGGGGAACGCGGCGGGGTCGGCCATCGAATGGACCGACTTGGTGCGGATCGGCTCGTACATGGATGGCCTCCTCCTCACTGTCAGGAGACCATCCTGCATTAGATTCAATCTAAAGTTGACAGGAGTCGCGAAAGAGATCACCGATCTCAGTGCTGGCCGTACCCGTCCAGGAAGTTCCCGATCCTGGTCACGGCATCCGCGAGGTCCTTCGTGGCGGGCAGGGTCACCAGGCGGAAGTGATCCGGTTCCGGCCAGTTGAAGCCCGTTCCATGCACCACCATGATCTTCTCGGCCCGCAGCAGATCGAGCACCATCTGCCGGTCGTCCTTGATCTTGTAGACCGTGGGGTCCAGACGCGGGAAGAGATAGAGCGCGCCCCTGGGCTTCACACAGGTCACGCCCGGGATCTGGGTCAGCAGGTCATACGCGATATCCCGCTGCTCCAGGATCCGCCCGCCCGGCAGCACCAGATCGTCGATCGACTGCCGGCCGCCGAGCGCGCTGGCCACCGCGTGCTGGGAGGGCATATTGGCGCAGAGCCGCATATTGGCCAGGATGGTCAGCCCCTCGATATAGGAGGCGGCGTCCCCCTTCGGGCCGCAGACCGCCATCCAGCCGGAGCGGTACCCGGCCACCCGGTAGTTCTTGGAGAGCCCGTTGAAGGTGAGGACGAGCAGATCCGGGGCGAGGGCGGCGGTCGGGGTGTGCGTGGCGCCGTCATAGAGGATCTTGTCGTAGATCTCGTCGGAGCAGACGACCAGCCGGTGGCGGCGGGCGATCTCGGTCAGGCTCCGCAGCATCTCCTCGTCATAGACGGCGCCGGTGGGGTTGTTCGGGTTGATGATCACCAGCGCCTTGGTGCGGTCGGTGATCTTCCGCTCCAGGTCGGCGAGGTCGGGCATCCAGTCGGAGCCCTCGTCACAGCGGTAATGCACCGCCGTGCCCCCGGCCAGCGAGACGGACGCGGTCCACAGCGGATAGTCCGGCGCCGGGACCAGCACCTCGTCCCCGTCGTCGAGCAGCGCCTGCATCGACATCTGGATCAGCTCGGAGACACCGTTGCCGAGGTAGATGTCCTCGACATCGAGGTCGATGCCCTTGGTCTGGTAGTGCTGCATCACCGCGCGCCGCGCCGAGAGCAGCCCCTTCGCGTCGCCGTACCCATGCGCGCCGCCCAGATTGCGGAGGACGTCCTCCAGGATCTCGGGCGGGCACTCGAACCCGAAGGCGGCCGGGTTGCCGGTGTTGAGCTTCAGGATGCGATGCCCCGCTGCCTCCAGACGCATCGCCTCCTCCAGCACCGGTCCCCGGATCTCGTAACAGACATTCGCGAGCTTCGTCGACTGGATCACCTGCATGCGGCGAGCTTAAGGGCGGTGTCCGGTGATCGCCGGGCATTCCGGGCGTCATGGGGGCGGCGCGAAGCGGCGGCGCCGACGGTCGCGCTGGTGGGGGCGGGGTCTCTCCTTGGAATGCCGCCCTCCGTGCGCGCTCCCGCCTGCGGTCGCGCGGCGGTTCCCTGGCCGGGATGTTGCGCTTCTCACGCGGGGGCCCTCCGGGGAGGGTGCGGGGCTGGCCGTGTGGCGGTAGGCCGTGGGGCCGGGTGGCCCGGGTGCGGGGCCCGGCGGGTGGCCCGTGGGCCGGGTGCGGTGTCCGTCGCTGCCGCTGTCGTTCGTGTGCGGGGTTCGGTGGCCTCCGGGCTCACCTCCTCGGGAGCGGCGGATGAGGCGTTCCTGTTGCGTGAGGCCGGGTTGTCCCGCCCCTCTCTGCGGGGGCGACCCTGCACCCCCCGAACGTGCCCCCTGACCCCCGGCTGCCGTGGTGACGGCCGGTGTGACCGTGACTCGTTGTCGATCTTTCGATGGCCGCCCGCCACTCGGATCCCCGTGGGAGCTTCGCCACCGGGTTCGCTCACGGTGGCTCTGTGGGTGAGTAGCTCCGTGTGAGGGCTCGCTCTACCCGAGGTCGGTTGCGAGCCAAAGGGGCGCGTCGATGTCTCAGGTGAGTCGCGCGGAGATCGCGAGGAACGAGCGATCGAGCACGTCGAGCCTGAGACATCGACTCCAGCGCCCCGGAGGCGAGCAACCGCTAAAAAATCACGAACTCACGCAGACGTTGCCGATGGCCGGGTTGAGGAAGCCGAGGAGGACGTCGATCGAGTTGCCGCAGACGTTGATCGGAACGTTGACCGGGACCTGGATCACGTTGCCGGACAGCACACCGGGCGAACCGACGGCCGCGCCGTGGGCGTCCGCGTCGGCCAGGGCCGGGGTGGCGGAGCCCAGTGCCATGATGAGCCCCGCGGCGACGGCGGCAGCCTTCTTGTGCATCATTTCATTGATCCTTTCAGCGGAGACCCACAGCCGCGACCTTCGCGCTGCGCCGACAGTGCCCTGTTTATGAGCGCCCCCGCAGACCTAGTAACGAAGGGATTCCCGGGTGAGTACCTTCGTATGGCCGTCAGTTCGGAATGTCACCCCGATGCAGCAGGATTCGTTGTCGAACCGTTCACGGGATTTCTGTACGATGGGTCGCTCTTTTCGCCGCACAGGGGAGTGCCCCCGAACGCCGTTGCGCTCGGGGGCACTGGTGTGAATTCCGCTGGGCCGGATCAGTTGTTTCCGGCGCCGTTGCCCGACAGGATCGGGATGTTGCTGAGGATGTGCGAGAGCGGCTCGTCGCCCTTGGCCTGGGTCGAGTTCTCGGTGCACTGCTGGTTCTGCGGCGCGGAGAGGATCGGGATGTCCTGGAGGGTGACCGGGATGACGCCGATGAGGGAGCCGACGTTCGCCTTGAGCGGCAGGCCGATGCAGGGCTTGTTGAGCGAGCCCTGGACCAGGGCGAGCTGCGGGCTCAGGTCGCCGTGGGTGGAGGCGTTGCCGTAGGCCTGGGTCGCGCCGTTGCCGCTGAAGGACGTGGTGCCGTTGTCGTTGCCGACCGCCATGGCCTGGGGGGCCATCGTGGCGCCGGCGCCCACCATCGAAGCGGTGACCGCCGCGGTAGCCAGAATCTTCTTGATCACGTGTTGTTCCCTTTTCGCTATGAACGATCGATCGTGGAGCAGACTGGTCAACTGTCCCCGACCTCTTTGGTTCCGTGCGTTCACCCGAATGCCGGACCTTGCCGGACGGTGCTGACGTCCATTCGGGATATCGACGGAGGGTCATACCATAGGGATCCGCTCTCGCGATGGCGGATCGACGCGCGCTAAGGCGGCGGGGGTGTCGGACGCGAGCTGAATGGAATCGCGCGACATCGCGGGGAATTCCGTCCGCCGTTTCTCGGGGCGGGTGCCGTGAATTCCCCGGTGGGGCCGGTGGGCCAGGTGTCCGCGTGCGTTTGCCGGACAGGACGTTCCCGTCATCCGTACGCGGAGTGGTTCACCGCACCCGAACGGCCCCGGCTGCTCCGATGGCGGGGCCATTCGGGGCCGTTCGGGTGCGGTGAACGGTGGTGGGGGTGGGGCCCCGGCACCCGGGG
>NZ_JBHVHF010000034.1:0-41533 GCF_042800315.1 Streptomyces sp. NPDC057638 | reverse complement strand
GTCCTCGACTGCGACCGCGACCACCGCGCACTCCACACCACGCGTCGTCGGCTGCGACCGCTGTGTCTCAGCGACAGGGTCCCTCACACGGCCAGCTCCCGCCGCCCCGACGCGGGCAGCCCCAGCAGCGCGGCCGAGTTGAACCCGCCCGTGCCACGTGCCACCACCAGCGCGGTGCGCAGCCCCAGCCCGGTTCGTGCGCCGTCCACGAGATCGAGCGCGTCATCGGCCCCGACCGCCCCCGCGACGGACGGAGGCACGGTGTCGGTGGCCAGCGCCAGCGCCGCCCAGGCGACGTCGAGCGCCGCCCCGCCCGAGTTCAGGCGCCCGGTCGCGGTCTTGGGCACGGCGACCGGGACGCCGCGTCGCCCGAAGACCTCGACCAGTGCCTCCCGTTCGTGATAGTCCCACTCCGGATCCCCGGCTCCGTCGGCGAAAACCACATCGACCTCCTGAGGTGTCAGCCCCGCCCGTTCCAGGCAGGTGGTGATGGCCCGGGCCAGCTGCCGGTGGTCCGGCGGCGGCTCGGTGGGATGGTGGCCGTCATGGGTGGCGGCCGTGGCGAGGAGTTCGGCGTAGGGCGCGGGCGCCCCGCGCCGCCGCGCCCAGTCGGCGTCCTCGACCACCAGCAGGGCCCCGCCCTCGCCCGGTATATGACCGGGGCTGTCCGCCGCGAAGGGGCGGTAGGCCCGGCGGGGGTCGGCCTCGGTGCTGAGGCCGGGCTGTCCCGCGTGGCAGGCCACGGCGTACGGGGACAGCGGTGCCTCCGTACCGCCGACGACGACGGCTCCGGTGCCCCGGGCGATCAGCCGCCGTGCCTGGGCGAGGGCGTCGAGCCCTCCGGCCCCGTCGGCGACGAGCACTCCGCAGGCGCCCTTGAGCTGGTCGCGGATGGAGAGCTGGCCGCTGCTGGCGGCGTAGAACCAGCCGATGGACTGGTAGGCCGTGACCGCGTGCGGGCCCTCCTTCCAGAGGTGGTGGATCTCGCGCTGTCCGAACGCGTTGCCGCCGGAGGAGCTGGCGGTGACCACCGACAGGTCGAAGGGGTCATGGGCGCCGGGGTCCAGCGCCGCGTCCGTGAGCGCGAGGCGTCCCGCCGCCAGCGCCATCCAGGTCCAGCGGTCGGTCTGCACCCGCAGTTTGCGGTCGACATGGGCGGCCGGGTCGAACCCCCGTACCTGCCCGGCGACCCGCGCCGAGCGCGCGGAGACGGGGAAGTCGGTGATCGGCGCGGTGCGCCCGGTACGGTCCAGTGTGGTCCGCCAGTGTTCGGCCACCCCGATCCCGGTGGGGGCCACCACACCGATGCCGGTGATCACCTGGCGTACGCCGGCGCGCGGTGCCGCGGCGGTGGTGGTCGGCGCGCTCATGCCGCACCCGCCAGCGGGTTACGGGCGAAGACCATCGCCGACTGGAAGCCCCCGAAGCCGCTGCCCACGGAGAGCGCGTTGCGTACCGGGGTCTCGCGGGCGGTCAGCGGGGTGTAGTCCAGGTCGCACTCGGGGTCCCGCCGGTGGAGATTGGCCGTCGGTGGCACCACTCCCCGGTCGATGGCGAGGGCGCAGGCGGCCATCTCGATGGAGCCGATGGCGCCGAGCGAGTGTCCGATGACCGACTTGATGGAGCTGATGGGCACCTTCCGTACCGCCTCCCCGAGCGCGTTCTTGTACGCGGCGGTCTCGTGCCGGTCGTTCTGGAGCGTTCCCGAGCCGTGCGCGCTGATGTAGCCGAGGTCGGCGGCGGTGAGCCGGGACTGGGCCATGGCGTCCTTGATGGCCTCGCCGAGTTCGTATCCGTCGGGGCGGAGCCCGGTCATATGGAAGCCGTTGGCGCGGGCCGCGTACCCCGCGATCTCGCAGTAGATCCGGGCGCCCCGGGCGCGGGCGTGCTCCAGCTCCTCCACCACGAGGATCGCGCAGCCCTCGCCGAGGACGAAGCCCTTGCGGTCGGCGTCGAAGGGGCGGGACGCCTCCTCGGGGCTCTCGTTGAGGGGGCTGGTCGCCCGGATGGCGTCGAAGCAGGCCACCGTGATCGGGGTGATCGGGGCGTCCGAGGCCCCGGCGATCATGACGTCGGCCTCGCCGTCCTCGATCAGCCGCAGCGCGTGGCCGATGGCGTCGATGCCGGAGGTGCAGCCGGTGGAGACGACGGCCGCCGGGCCGTGTGCCCCGAACCGTACGGCGAGTTCGGTGGCGGCGCTGGAGGGCACCAGGGCCTGGTACAGGAACGGCATCGCGTGCTCGGGCCCGACCTCCCAGTGCCGTCCCCGGTCGCTGACGACGACATACTCGTCCTCCAGGGTGATGGAGGCGCCGACCGCCGAGCCGAGGACCACCCCGACCTGGTCGGTATCGGTGTCCGCGCCAGGAGCGGCGCCCGTGCCGAGGGCGAGCCCGGAGTCCCGTACCGCCTCGTCGGCCGCGACCATCGCGAACTGTGCGAACCGGTCGGTCCGCCGGATCTCCCGGGGCGTCAGACCGTGCTCGGCGGCGGTGAAGTCGCACTCGGCGGCGATCCGGGAGCGGAACGGTCCGGGGTCGAAGGTGGAGATGGTGCGGACGGCGGACTTCCCGCTGGTGATCCGCTCCCAGAACGCCTCGCGCCCACTGCCGCCGGGGGCGACGACGCCGATGCCGGTGACCACGGCGCGGCGGCGCCCGCCACCGCGCGCGGGCGGGGCCGCTCTCATCGCACCGCCGTCGGGTCGAGCGGGACCAGGGAGATCGCGGCGTGCAGCGGCACGGCGGGCACCCCGCCCGCCCGGGCCGAGGAGCGCCCGGCGGAGGCGTCCCCGCCCGGCGCGGCCTCCTCACCCGGGTACGGCTCGGTGTCGACATGCCCCAGGTGCGGCTCCGGCGCCAGCGGACCGATCTGGAAGACCACCAGGGCCTGCTCGTTCCCGGTGTTGGTCAGCCGGTGGCGTACGTTGCGCGGGATGTGCAGCGCCTGCTCGGCACCGAGGACGACCGGCTCCCCGTCCAGATCGACCCGCAGCTCACCCCGGGCGACGAAGAGGTACTCCTCGGAGTACGGGTGGTAGTGCTCGGAGACGCCCTCGCCCGGCTTCAGCCGGACCGCGCCGCAGAAGCCCGCGGTCGTCCCGGCGTTGGCGGGGGAGAGCAGGGTCCGCAGATCGCCGCCGCGCCGGGTGTTCGACGGGACCTCGTCCATGCCGACCACCAGACAGCGGGCCCGCTCGATCCGCTGCTTGATCAGCTTCATCTGGACGGCGGTGTTCCCGTTGATCCGGTGGGTCATCGCGGCGGTGTCCAGCGGCGCGTCCGGCCGCATCTGGAAGTCCTGGACCCAGCGCATCCGGGTGGCGTCGGGACCCAGCTCCTCGAAGGTCCAGGTGATGTTCATGAACTCGAAGGGGCCGGTGACCACCCGGCGCGCCTTCACCACCCGCGCGGCGGTGTCCCAGCGCCGCTCGGAGACCCAGGACCAGGAGTGGCCCTGCTCGTCCGGGTGCATGGTGAGCCGGAAGACGGCGGAGCTCTCGTCCTCCTCCAGGATCTCCACGCTCGCGTACTCGGAGAACAGCTCCGGCCAGGCCCGCAGATCGTTGGTGCGGTTCCAGACGTACCCCAGGGGTGCGTCGATATCGATGTGGTTGTCGGTGTGCCCGATCATGGTGTGCGCCTCGTTCCTCAGTGCCTCGTGGCGAAGGGCGGTGCCGGGATGGAGTCAGGCCGCCGTCGCCAGCCGCGCGCCGATGAGCTCCTCGACCTCGGCGGGCGTGCGCTGCGGGGTGATCTCGTCCTCGATGTCGATGCCGTAGCGGCCCTTGATCCGGCTGGCCAGCTCGACCCGGGCCAGCGAGTCCAGGTCCAGCTCCTCGAAGGAGCGGTCCAGCGCCGCCTTCCCGGTCGAGGGCTCAAGACCGACCGCCGCGAGCATGGTGAGCAGATCAGCCCGTACGGGATTCGACGATGTCATCGGAGTTCCTCTCGGTAGACATACGGATGTGAAAGCGGAGCGACCGGGCCTCGGTGAAACAGACCCGCATCGGCCGCACCAGCGCCCGGTGGTCCTCGGAGCGCTCCCAGGTCTCGAAGTCGGCGAGGTCACGCCACTCGCTGGTGATGAGCCACTGCTCCGGGTCGGTCGCGGACTGGCAGACCTGGTCCCCGAGATGCCCCGGGACCCCGCGCGCCACCTCGTGGCGGATGCTCTGGTAGGCGTCGAGGAACTCCTCCCGCCGCCCGGCGGGAACCCTGATCAGAAAGACGACCCGGCCGCCCGGCCCGACGGCGGCCCCCCTGTCCGGCTCCCCGGCACCGCGCGGCGCGGACGCCGTCACGCGCTCTCCTCGAAGACCGCGCTCCGGGTGGTGACGTGCTCCATCATCGCCTTCTGGAAGAAGGCGCGGGCCCCGGCCGGGGAGGTCATGTCCCTCGGCTCGACCAGGTAGTCGTTGAGCTTGCGCTCCAGCTCCTGGATCCCGGGCTGGCGCGCGAGGTGGGCCATCACCCGGGGCAGGGCACCGTCGATCTCCATGAACCGGACGACCAGACCGTCCTTCATGAAGATCGAGGTGCTCAGCAGCCGCGCGCCGTCGGGCGTCACCCACTCCGGCGGGGTGTAGGTCGCGAGCAGATCGCGGACCACCTCCTCCGTCCCCGGCTTGACGTGGAAGCTGATCGCGTAACGCTCCATGGGAGTTCTCCTCTCGGCCGAACCGGCTTTCCCGGCGGCTGCGCACAGAGTGCCGCCGCGCCGCCCCCCGGGTCTTCCGGCGCCGGACCGAGATCCATCTCCCCACCGGGGAGGAGCCCTCCTCCCCGCGCACGGTCCGCCTCCCCCCGGCGACGGGGACCTCCTCCCGGCGGGCGACCCCGTCTCCCCCCGGCGCGGGAAGACGCGCCACCCACCGCCGCCCTACCGTGCTCGTCGGCGCGGTGCGGCGCCGTCGGACTCCCCGCCTACGGGAGTACGTACGGTTTCCGCCGCGCGAGGTCGTGTTGTCGAAATGGCGCCGTCCGCCCGGAGGGCATCGCGGGCCAGGCGGGGCTGTGACGACACGGCCTACGCCCCGGTGGCGGGGACGGGGGGATCCGCCACCGGGAGCGAAGACGGTACGGGCACGCGGCGACAGGGCACCGGGAGCGACGGCGGTACGGGCGCGGGACCTCACCGTCGCGGGGTCCGTACCGCCCCGTCGCGTCGCGTACCCGGGTCCGTACGGCCCCGTCGCGTACCCGGGTCCGTACCGCCCCCCTCAGCCACGCGCCGGACGCCCCACCACGTCACCGCCCCCAGCGCGACCAGCAGTTACCGACCCATCCAGCACAGGAGGCAGCCGCCCATGACCACCGACACCCTCCCCACCCATGGCGTCAGCCGGACCGCGCTGATCGTGGCGCAGGCCCGCGCCACCGAGAGCGCCCGGACCGACCGGCTCTTCGACGACCCCTACGCCCGCTCCTTCGTCGACGCCGCCGGGTGGATCCGGGTCGCCGAGGCGGGCCGCCTCAACCAGGGCCACTTCGTGCTGCGGACCCGCTTCTTCGACGACTTCCTCGGCCGCGCCGCCACCTCGGGCTGCGAGCAGGCCGTCATCCTGGCGGCGGGCCTCGACAGCCGCGCCTACCGGCTCCCGTGGCCGGACGGCTTCACCCTCTACGAGGCGGACCTGCCCGCACTGATGGAGTTCAAGGACGGGGTGCTCGGGGGCCTGGGCGCCCGGCCCTCCTGCGACCGCCGCCCGGTCCGCGCCGACCTCCGCGACGACTGGCCGTGCCTGCTGCTGGCCGCCGGGCTCGACCCGAGCCGCCCGACGGCCTGGCTGATCGAGGGGCTGATGATGTACCTGGACCCGGACGACAACGACCTTTTGCTGCACCGCGTCGGCACCCTCGCCGCCCCGGGCAGCCGGCTCGCCCTCGAACATGTCAACGGCGCCTACACCCGGCTGCCCCAGCTCGCCGCCGTCCACGAGAGGCTCAAGCACACCAACGCCGCCTGGCGCTCCACCCTGGAGGACCCGGTCGCCTGGCTCGCCGACCGAGGCTGGTCCGCCTCGACCACCCCTCAGACCACCCTCGCCGCCACCCACGGCCGCCCGGTCCCCGAACTCACCGACCCCGCCCTGGTCGGCGACGCCCGCATGTGGCTGGTCGAGGCGGCCCGCACGGCCTGAGCCGCAGGCCGCCCCGCCTCGGGGAGGCGCCCGCACCGCACTCCGTCAGGGAGGCCCGGAAGCCCGGGCCTCCCTGACCCGCGTTCGGACGACGCGTCAGGTGATGTGCGCCTCTCTCATGCACCATCCAGCTTGCCCCGTACCGGGGTGCGCCGAATGTCACTGGACAGCCGGTAATGGTTCGCTTACTGTCCCGTGAACTCTTCAAATGATCATGTCAAGTGCATGTTCTGTGTATTCGGTGGGGGATGTGTTGTTCTGGTGAATGTCGGAGGGGGTGCTCGGGCATGGGGCATCGCCGTGTCCGGAGCGATGGTCGTGGGTCTGCTGACCCCGTTCACGGCCTACGGTGCCGCACGGGGCGTCACATCGGGCGCGGCTGCCGGGCCGACGGCGCCCGGCGCGCCCACCACCGGGTCCGCCCCGGCCGCCGAGAGCGAGGCCGAGGCCCAGCGGCTGGCCAAGAGCACCGGGCGGCCCGTCGAGGTGCTCTCCCGCCGGGGCGAGAGCAGCGAGGTCTTCGCCACCGCCGACGGCCGCTTCGAGGCCCGGGAACACCTGCGACCCGTACGGGTGCGGATCGATGGCCGCTGGCATCCGGTCGACACCACGCTGGCCCGGACCGCGGCGGGAGCGGTCACCCCCAAGGCGGTCACCGTGGGCCTGGAGTTCTCGGGTGGCGGTGACGCTCCTCTGGTACGGATGAGCAAGGCGGGCCGTGATCTCACCCTCTCCTGGCCGGACCCTCTTCCCGCGCCCCAGCTGCGCGGGGACACCGTCACCTACCCGGAAGTCCTGCCCGGCGTCGATCTCCGGCTCGCCGCCCGGGAGGACGGCTTCACTCAGCTCCTGGTGGTGAAGTCCGCCAACGCGGCGGCCAACCCCCGCCTCGGAGAGCTGCGGCTGCGGCTGGACGCCGCCGACCTGCGGGTGCGGGAGACCGCGGACGGCGGGCTGCGGGCCGTGGACCAGGGCTCGGGAGGCGCCGTGTTCGAGGCGCCGCGCCCGCTGATGTGGGACTCCAGCGCCCGGCCGGGTCCCGCCCAGCGGGCCGCACGGTCGGCCCCGACCAGTCCGACCGGCCCGACCAGTCCGACCGGCCCGGGCGGCCCCGCGCCCGACGCGTCGGCGGAACCCGGTCCGGGGGAGTCGGGCAGGCTCGCCCCGGTCGGCGTCGACATCCCCGCAGACCAGAGCGCGCTCGTCCTGCGGCCCGACCCCGGGGTGCTGAAGGGGTCCGGTACGGTCTATCCGGTCTTCATCGACCCTCAGTGGTTCAGCCCCAAGGCGGCCGACTGGACCATGGTGTCCGAGTACTGGGCGGGCAGTCCCCAGCACCGGTTCAACGGCGCGGCCGACGCGGGCCTGGGCTACTGCGGCTGGCAGTACTGTCAGCCGCAGGACACCAAGCGGCTCTTCTACCAGTTCCCCCTCGGCCGGTTCCAGGGCAAGTCCGTGCTGTCGGCCGAGTTCGTCACGCACAACACGTGGTCGGCGTCGTGCTCCCCCCGGGGCGTGGAACTGTGGCGCACCGAGGGAATCGGCGCCTCGACCACCTGGAACTCCCAGCTGGCGAAGGGTTTCTGGATCGAGCACCTGCGCACCGCGTCCTTCGCCTACGGCTTCGACGGGTGCGCCAAGCGTGACGCGGAGTTCGATGTGACCGCCGCCGTACGCAAGGCCGTCACGGGTCCGCGGACCAGCCTGACCTTCGGGCTGCGGGCGGCGAGCGAGACCGACGCCTACGGGTGGAAGCGCTTCTCCGACGACGCCTATCTGCGGGTGCTGTACAACCGTCCGCCCACCCAGGTCCGGATGACACAGCTGACCATGGAGTACGGCGGCGTCTGCAAGCGGCCCGAAGACGCTCCCCGGATCCGGAGCCTGGGCGCGATCTACGCCAATGACATCACCGACCCGGACGGCGACGAGGTCGCGCTCCAGTTCCGGGCCACCTGGGACGGCGGCGACGGCAGCTGGCAGGGCGGACTGTCCCGCTACAAGAGGTCGGGCTCCGACTTCGCCATTCTGCTGCCCGACACCATCCCCCAGAACCGGCAGATCGCCTGGCAGGTCCGCAGCTTCGACAAGGCCGAGTTCTCCCCCTGGTCCTCCGTGGGCACCGCCACGGCCTGCTACTTCGTGTACGACGCCACGGCGCCCCGGTCACCGGGCGTCGCGTCGGGGGAGTACCCGGCCTCCGACCCGGAGAACGCCGACGACCCCTGGTACGACGGCACGGGCAAGTACGGCACGTTCGAGATCCGCGGCAACAGCGCCCAGGTGACCCGGTACTGGTACGGGCTCAACACCGATCCGACCCCGGCCAACACCGTCACCACCACCGAGGGCGCCAGCCGGACGATCAAGCTGCTGCCGACCAAGGCCGGGCTCAACACCCTCTATGTCACCTCCGTGGACGCGGCGGGCAACGCCTCGGCCCCCGCCAGCTACCGCTTCCGGGTCAAGGCGGGCCAGCCCGAGCGCGCCGCCTGGTCCCTGGACGAGGGCGCGGGTGCCCGTGAGACCCCGGCCACCGCGCCCGAGCGGGGCGCCGACCTGATCGGCGGGGCGACCACCGGCGCGCCCGGTGCCCTGGGCACGGGTGTCCTCTTCGACGGGGTCAACGACTACGCCCGCACCGACATCCCCACCGTCGCCACCGACACCGGCTTCTCGGTCTCGGCCTGGGTGAAGCTCACCAAGAAGCCGAACGGCACGGCGGTCGTCGCCGCCCAGCCGGGCAACCACTCACCCGGATTCCAGATCTCGTACTCCACCACGTACGACCGCTGGACGTTCGCGCAGTACCGCTCCGACACCCCGGGCGCCGTCGCGGTGCGCGCCATGCCGTCCCAGCCAGGCGGAGTGAGGGTGGGCGAGTGGGTCCATCTCGTGGGCACACACAGCTCCACCGAGAACGAGCTGAAGCTCTTTGTCGACGGCACGCTCGTGGGAACCACCGTCCATGACTCGCCCTGGGACGCGCGGCGCGGCCTCCAGATCGGCGCGGGCTCCTTCGACGGCCGCCCCGAGTACTTCTTCCCCGGAACCATCGACGAGGTGCACATCTATGACAAGCCGCTGGCACAGGGGGAGGTGACCCGGCTGCATGGGAAGGAGCGACTGCGGTCCGGACGCCCGGCGCGGGCCGTCTTCGCCTTGGACGAGCCCGCGGGAACGATGCGGGTCAGTGGTGTACCGGAGACCCTTCCCGCCCTCCACCACGGCGGTGTCACCCCTGGTGTCTCCGGAGTGGCCGGCCGGGCCGCGGAGTTCAACGGCACCGATGGCTACGCCACGACCGAACGCCCCCTCCTGAACAACCAGCGCGGCTTCACCGTGGCCGCCTGGGCCCGGCTGGCATCGGCCAAACCGGATCACGCGGCGGTCGTGGTCTCCCAGGCCGGGGAGCACAAGCCCGGCTTCGAGCTCTATTACTCCCGTACCCATGACCGGTGGGGCATCCGGGCGTACACGGCCGACAGCCCCGACGCCGGACAGGTCCGGGCCCTCCAGGCCGAGGGCACGACCGCGCGCGCCGGTCAGTGGGCGCACCTCGTGGGCGTCTACGACGCCGCGATCGACGAACTGGCCTTCTACCTCAACGGCAGGAAGGCGGGGACGGCCACGCTGCCCGGTGACTGGTACGCGGGCGGGCCGGTCCAGATCGGCGCCAGTCAGTACGGGGGCCGACCCGGCTCCTTCTTCCCCGGCCGCATCGACGATGTGCGGCTCTTCGACCGGCCGGTCTCCTCCGGTGAGGTGCAGCAGATGTTCCGGCAGCGCCCTCTGGTGAAGGCCCGGTGGATGTTCGCGGAGTCCTCCGGCACCCCCGTCAGGACACCGGATTCGTCCTCCTCGGGACATGACCTGACCCTCCACGGCGGTGCCCGGGTGGGGCGCGACAAGGGACTCGTGGACGGTGGCATGGTGCTCGACGGCGTCGACGACCACGCCACGGCCGATATGCCGGTGGACACCGCCGCGAGTTTCACGGTGGCGGGCTGGGCGCAGGCCGCGTCCGTCCCCACCCGGTCGATGACGCTGCTCAGCGCACCCGGCTCCACGGCCAATGCCTTCACGGTGCGCTTCGAACCGGGCTCGGGCTCGCAGCCGGGCCGCTGGCGGATCAGGACCGCCGACCGGGACGGCGCAGGAGCGGCCGTGACCGATGTCGAGAGCGGACACGCCCCCTACGCCGAGGAGTGGACCCATCTGGCCCTGGTCTACGACGGGTTCGAGAAGCAGATGTCGCTGTACGTCAACGGCGAGCTCGAAGAGTCCGCGTGCGTCGACGCCGACGGCGACGGCCGTCCCGACTCCGCCGACTGCACCGAGCGGGTCTCCTGGGCGGAGAACGTGGTGACGTTCGCCGCGGACCGGCCCCTGCGGGTGGGCTGCGCGGCCACGGCAACGGGCTGCACCGGCCACTGGCCGGGAGCGGTCTCGGACCTCTGGGCCTTCCAGGGGACGCTGACGGAGGCCCAGATCGCCGGACTCGCGCTCGGTCTGCCCGGGTTGCCGACCTCGGTCCCAGGGCTCTGACGCTCCCTCTCCCTGTGACCCCCGGCGCGGAACAGCGCCGGGGGTCACGACCACATATGCCCAGTCACCCCCCGCGCCGTGTGACCCACGGTGCGGGGAGACATGCGTGGAGGACGCAGCACATGACAGATCGCAGAGACAGACAGAGTAGGCCGTATCCATCACTCCGCAGACGGATCGCCCTGGGGGCGGCCGTCGTCATGGTCGGCACCCTCCTCCAAGGGGTGGCCGGACCGGCCGCCGCCGTGGACGACGGGACGGGCCGCCCCGGCCTGCCCGTGGCCGAGACACCCGTGGCGGGAACCCGGGTCACCGGCGGGCGCGCCGAGCCCCTACGGCTCCAGCGGCCCGGCCGGGCACCGCACGCCATCTGGCCGACGGCACAGACCGTACGCATCCCGCTGACCGGCACCGCGACGACGGCCCGCACGGCGGACACCAGCCTGCCGGTGCGGGTCGACACCGCCGTCGCCGGACGGACCGGTACCGCCGCCGGGACGATCGAGGCCCGGATGGCGAGCCGCCCGGTCGCCCGCGCGGCCGGAGTGGAGGGTCCCCTCTTCACCCTGCGCCCCGACGGGGCGGCCGCCGTCGGCCTGGTGCGGGCGCATCTGGACTACGCCCCCTTCGCCGAGGTCTTCGGCGGTGGCTACGCCTCCCGGCTCACCCTTGTCGAGCTGCCCGCGTGCGCGCTGACCACCCCGGACCGTACGGCCTGCCGTACGGCGAAGCCGCTGCCCACCACGCATGACCGGGAACGGAAGACACTCACCGCCCCCCGGGTCACCCTCCGGGCCCGCACGGCGACGGTCCTGGCGGCGACCACGACGGCCGCCGGTGACAAGGGCGACTACCAGGCCACCAGCCTCTCCCCGTCGGCGACCTGGAACGTCAGTCTCAACACCGGCGACTTCAGCTGGAACTACGGGCTGCCGGTGCCCCAGGTCCCCGGCGGCCTGCTGCCCGCCGTGGGGCTGTCCTACGCGTCGGGCTCGGTCGACGGCCGCACGGCCACCACCAACAACCAGTCCTCGTGGGCGGGCGACGGCTTCTCCCTGTGGCCCGGCTCCATCGAGCGCCGCTACAAGCCCTGTGCCGACGACGGGGTCAAGAACGCCGACGGCTTCAAGCCGGGCGACCTCTGCTGGAGCCATGACAACGCCTACATCAGCTTCAACGGCAAGGCCGGTGAACTCGTCCCCACGGGGGCGGACACCTTCAAGCTCCGCGAGGACGACGGCACCAAGATCGACCGCCTGACCTCCGTCAACCGGGGCAACGGCGACAACGACGGCGAGTACTGGCGGGTCACCACCCCCGACGGCAGCCGCTACTACTTCGGCTACCACCGGCTGCCCGGCTGGACCGAGGGCAAGGAGACCACCGACTCCGCCTGGACCGTCCCCGTCTACGGCGACGACGCCGGCGAGGAGTGCAAGGGCACCACCTTCGCCACCTCTTGGTGCCAGCAGGCGTGGCGGTGGAACCTCGACTACGCCGTCGACCCCCACGGCAACGCGCTGGCGTACTACTACACCAAGGAGACCAACCACTACGGCCGCAACCTGGAGCCGAAGGACAACACCCCCTACGTCCGCGGCGGCACCCTCGACCGGATCGAGTACGGGCTCCGGTCCAGCTCCATGTACGGGACGCAGGCCCTGGCCAGGGTCCGCTTCACCAGCGCCGAACGCTGTCTGCCGCTCGGCTCGGCCAACTGCCGCACCATCGACACCCAGTCCTCGTACTGGTACGACACCCCCTGGGACCTCAACTGCGCCGCCGGAGCCACCTGTGACCAGGGACGGGTCGCCCCGGCCTTCTTCACCCGCAAGCTGCTGACCGACGTCACCACCGAGGTTCTCGACGGCACGGCGTACGAGAAGGCCGACTCCTGGAAGCTGACCCACGACTGGGGCATGGCGGACACCGACTACCAGCTCCGGCTGCGCTCCATCCAGCGGACCGGGCACAGCGCCACCCCCGCCATCACCCTGCCGCCGACCACCCTGGGCTACACCCAGCTCGCCAACCGGCTCGACAAGACCGGTGACGGCTACGCCCCCTTCATCAAGGACCGGCTCTCCTCCGTCGCCGACGAGTCCGGCGGCCAGATCGACGCCACCTACTCCGCCCCGGCCTGCTCCTGGACCGCGCTGCCGACGCCCGAGACCAATACCACCCGCTGCTTCCCCCAGTACACCGGTGGCAGTGAGACCGACGACCCCACCCTCCAGTGGTTCAACAAGTACGTGACCACCGCGGTGACCGAGACCGACCGGACCGGCGGAGCCCCGGACAAGGTCACCGCGTACGACTACCTCGGCGGCGGTGCCTGGCACTACGACGACGATGACGGCCTGACCAAGGAGAAGCACAAGACCTGGTCCCAGTGGCGCGGCTACGGCCAGGTCCGTACCCAGAGCGGTGGCCAGGGCGGCGCTGCCGCGCTGCGGACCCAGCAGGACAGTTATTTCCTGCGGGGCATGGACGGCGACCGGCTCAACCGGACCGGTGGCACCAAGAGCGCCACCGCCACCCTCGACGAGGGGGAGGGGGCCCCGATCACCGACCACGAGTCGGCGGCGGGGTTCGGCTACAAGACCGTCCAGTTCTCCGGCCCCGGCGGCAAGGTCCTCGCCAAGACCATCAACCGGCCCTGGCGCCATGAGACGGCGCGCAAGGTCCGTGACTGGGGCACGGTCACCGCCAACTTCACCGGCACGGCGGAGTCACGCACCCTCACCTCGCTCGACAACGGCGCGGGCGCCTCCTGGCGCACCGTGTCGACCGCGACCACCTACGACACCGTCGCGGGCCGGATCACCGAGGTCGACGACAAGGGCAACCACAGCACCGCCTCCGACAACGTCTGCACCCGCACCACCTACGCGGCGACCGCCGCCACCGACACGGTGCTCACCTCCCCGGCCCGGGTCGAGACCGTCGCCAGACCCTGTGGCACCGCGCCCGCCCGGCCCGCTGACGTCATCTCCGACATCCGTACCGCCTACGACGGCCAGCCCTACGGCACTCCGCCCACGAAGGGCCTGGCCACCGCGTCGGCGGCGCTCCGGGAGTACGAGGGAACCACGGCGGTCTATCTGGAGTCCGGCGGTACCTTCGACTCCTATGGGCGTCCCGTCACCACCACGGACCTCACCAACACCGTCCGGTTCACCGCGGCGGGAGACATCACCCGCGTCGTCCGCTCCGGCCGTACCACGGTCACCGAGCGGTCACCCGCCATCGGCTTCACCACGACCCTGACCCTGACCAACCCGCCGACCACGGCGGGCGACCCGGCGACCGCGCACACCAGCACCACCACCTTCGACCGGCTGCGCGGACTGCCGCTGACGCAGACCGACACCAACGGCAAGGTCACCACCTTCGCCTACGACGCCCTCGGCCGCTCGTCCAAGGTCTGGCTCGCCGACCGCCACACCGGTCAGCTCCCCAACCACGCCTTCAGCTACACCCACGCCGCCGACAAGCGGCCCATCGCCGTCGGCACCACCACCCTCGGCAACCGGGGCGTCCCCCGCACCTCGTACACCCTGTACGACGGGTTTCTGCGCCCCCGCCAGACCCAGACCCCGGGTCCGGGCGGCGGCTCCCTGATCTCCGACACCTTCTACGGCGAGCGGGGCCTGACCACCAAGGAGTTCGCCTCCTACTACGCCACCGGCGCGCCCGGCACCACCCTCTTCCAGCCCGCGAACGCGCTGAGCGTCGAAACCCAGACCCACTACACCTACGACGGGCTGAACCGGCAGACCGAGGTGAGCCAGATCGCGGGCAACAGCGACGGCGGCCAGGTCCTCAACACCACCAAGACCCTCTACGGCGGCGACCGCACCACCGTCATCCCGCCCACCGGCGGGACCGCCACCACCACCCTCACCGACGCCCGGGGCCGCACCACGGAGCTGCGCCAGCACCACCAGCCCACGGCCGACGCCCCGTACGACACCACCCGCTACGCCTACACCGCGCGCGGCGAGATCGAGAAGATCACCGGCCCGACGGGGAACGCGTGGTCCTACGGTTATGACCTGCTCGGCCGCCAGATCCTCGCCAAGGACCCCGACAAGGGCACCACGACGAGCACCTACGACGACCGGGGCCAGCTTCTCACCACCACCAACGACGCCACCGGCAAGACCCTCGCGTACGCCTACGACGGAATCGGCCGCAAGACCCAGCTCCGTGAGGGCTCCGCCACGGGAACCCTGCGCGCCGAGTGGGAGTACGACACCGTCACCGGAGCCAAGGGCCACCCGGCGAGGTCCACCCGCTACGAGAACGGACACGCCTACAGCTCCCGGGTCGACATCTACGACCGCCTCTACCGACCGCTGAGGACGTCGGTCACCATCCCGGCCACCGAGGGCAAGCTGGCGGGCACCTACACCTCGGCCACCTCCTACCTGCTCTCCGGCGCGGTCCAGGCCATCGGCTACCCGACCGCGGGCGCACTCCCCGCCTCGGCTGTCAGTTTCACCTACGAGGACGACACCCTCCGCCCGATCGCCCTCGGCGACAGCCAGGGCGTCCAGGCGAACACCAGCTACAGCCTCACCGGCAAGCCGCTCCAGCACGAGCTGTTCGCCGGTACGGGCAAGAAGACCTGGGTCACCAACGGCTATGAGTGGGGCACCCAGCGGCTCTCCACCACCCGGGTGGACCGCGAGGATGTCGCCGGGGTGGACCAGTCCAACACCTACCGCTACGACGACGCGGGCAATGTCCGCTCCGTCACCGACGTCTCCCGCTCCGGCACCGACAGCCAGTGCTTCACCTACGACTGGGCCCGTCGGCTGACCCAGGCGTGGACCCAGTCCACCGCCACCTGCGCCACCGCCCCCACCGGCACCAACGTCGGCGGTCCCGCCCCCTACTGGCACTCCTACACCTACAACCCCGACGGCGGGCGCTCCACCGAGATCCTCCACGACACCAAGGGCAACACCGCCAGGAACATCACCCGCAGCTACGAGTACCCCCTCAAGGGCGAGCCCCAGCCGCACGCCCTGACCTCGGTCAGCAGCGCCGGACCCGTCGGCACGCCGAACGACTCCTTCGTCTACCGGGGTGGCTACACCGTCAGCCGTACGGTCGACGGGACCCCCCAGAACCTGGAGTGGGATCCCGAGGGCCATCTCGCGAAGGTCACCGAGCCGGTCGCATCGGGTCCTGACAAGATCACCCGCTATCTCTACGACACCGAGGGCAACCGCCTCATCGCGCGGACGCCGACGGAGACGACGCTCTACCTCGGCACCACCGAGATCACCCTGCCCAAGGGCACCACGGCCACTCCGGAGGCGACCCGCTATCTCGCCCTCGGCGGCGGCCACCAGGCCGTCCAGGAGAACGACGGCTCCGTCTCCTTCACCCTGGCCGACCACCACGGCACGGCGGGCCTCGCCGTGAACGCCGCCACCCAGGCCCTCACCCAGCGCCGTACCCTGCCCTTCGGCGGCCCGCGCGGCACCGAACCCAGGGCCTGGCCCGGCACCAAGGGCTTCGTCGGCGGCACCGACGACACCAAGTCCACCGGCCTGACCCATCTCGGCGCCCGCGAGTACGACCCGTCCACCGGCCGTTTCATCAGCGTCGACCCCCTCCTGGAGGCCGACAAGCCGCAGACCCTCAACGGCTACACCTACGCCGCCCAGAACCCCCTCACCTTCACCGACCCGACGGGCCTCGGCCTCGGCTGCGGCCCGCACATGATGGCCGACTGCCCGAAGAACGACCCCAACGGCGACGGCGTCGTCAACCCGGGCTACCCCAACACCAACCGCCCCATCGGAGGCGGCGGAAAGACCGCGGCCCGACCGCCGTCGAGCAACAGACCGCCGGTCATCCAGCGTGACCGTGACTCCGTCGTCATCCATGGCCAGCGAATCCCCACTCAGACCGAGCTGATGGGGATCATGAAGCACAGCTATCACGAGCGTCTGGGGTATCAGCGGAACCTGGAGAACTGGGCGCGCAGTGCGTGCATGGGGCAGACCTCTGACTTCTGTGTGGCCGCCGACGGGCTCGGCTGGTTCGGAAACTCCCCCGATATGGACGTGCTAGAAGTTCTGGGAGTCCGGGATTATGTGGACTGCGCCCAGGGCGACGGCGGTGGAAGCTGCAAGAGAGCTGCGGGGGACGCGGTCATCACCGCGGTCACTTCCGCTGCGGGAAAGGTCGCCAAAGCCGCCTTCAAGCTCGTCAAAGCGAATCTGAAGCGTAAGAAGGCGGTCCCTGCCAGTTGCCTGTTCGCCATGGCGGGCAACAGCTTCAAGGCGGGAACCCTGGTGCTGATGGCCGATGGCACCACCAAGCCGATCGAGGAAGTCCGGGTCGGCGATGAGGTACTGGCCACGGACCCGGAGACCGGCCTGACGTCCGCGCAGAAGGTGACGGCGGAACTGGTCCATCGGGACGATGACCTGCTCGATGTCCATGTGCGTACAGAGGACGGCGACCGGGCGGTCATCAATACGACGGCGCACCACGCCTTCTGGGACCTTGCCACCCGTTCCTGGAAGCCTGCGGGCGCCCTGACCGGAGAGAGCCGCCTCACGGCACCTTCGGGTGGCATCGCAGATGTGACGGGCAGCGTCCGGCGTCCCGGTACCTCCCTCATGTACGACCTGAGTATCTCCGCTGTCCGTACCTACTACGTGCTCGCTGGTACCACACCCGTGCTCGTTCACAACTGCGGGACTGCCGACCCGCACAGCTTCAAGCGGACTGAGGCGCTGTCTGGCAATGCGTCGAAACGAAACGTCGACAATCTGACAAGCTCAATGAAGCAGGGCGGCTGGCAGGGCGATCCGATCAAGGTCGCTCAGCATGGTGGTGAGTTGTACGTTCTCGATGGCCATCACCGCGTTGCGGCGGCCAAGCGCGCAGGGGTCGAAGTTCCCTATCGGATTGTCTCCGAAGACGAACTTCTGGGGCAGTACTCCGGCGGCATCGATGATGTGGTCACGGCATGGGCCGAGGTGGGTCCTGATAGGTTGGTCAACCGTCACAAGAAGCCAGGATACCGATGATGAGTGACACCTCTGCTGAGGTTCAGGCGTATGTTGCTGCCCTGAGTCGAGTTCAGTTGAGAGCTCTGCAAGGACTCCCTCAATTGAACTCCAGGCTGGCTCAGATCGTGCAATATGTGCGCGCGGGACGGATGTCGCGCTCCGGATTCATCGAGGACAGCAGTATCGAGTACGCCGTGCACGGAAATGGCTGTCTATTCGTTACGGAAGATGGCTGGGAGGTTGATGTCGACTTTCTGCCTGATGGAAGGTCGGCCTTCGACGCATGGCGGATCCAGAGGTTCTCTGCGAGCCGAGGGGTCGTCTTGAGGGCCCCCCAGGATCAGCTGACTCAGGAGTGCCGCCGCCTCGCTCATTCCGGGCAGCTCGAAGAGAGAGGAGTGGGATGGTTCGCGGTGAAGGCTGAGCAGCCGAGCGACGGCCGTTAGCCGACGTCCATGGCGATGGCATGTCGTGCTGGAGTGGGTGATGCCCGCCGATGCCGGCGGGCCAGCGGCGATGTGTGACCGACTCCTCCATGCGCCGCTTGCCAGAACCGTGAGGCTCTGGCAAGCGGCGCACGTGCGTCAGCCCACCCCCGACAGCTCCCGCCGCCCGAACAGCGCGCCGTACCCCGGCGGCAGCTGGGCCAGGACGCGGTCCATCAGGTCGGGGCCCGCGATGGTGGCCACCGTCGTCAGGACGGCGCAGGTGTCCCAGCTGGCCGTGGCGGGGGTGCCGCCGGTGCGGGTGGCGAGGTCGCGGACGAACTCGCGGCCGGTGAGCGGGGTGGTCGGGGAGGGCTGGGTGGAGAGGAGGGTGGCGGCCTCGTCGGGGAGGCAGGCCGCGAGGTCGGTCCGCTCGTCGCCGGTGAGCTGTTGGCCGAGGGCGGCGAGGACCGGGCGGGTGGACCGCTCGGCGCGTTCCCGGGTGGGGTAGGCGCCGTCGTAGCGGATCCTTTCCAGCATCTGGCCGAACGTCATGCCCGACCCCCGGGTGAGAGGTTCGTGGTGCTGGCGCATTGGCGGTGGGTCACCTTTCGTCTGATGGTTCTGACAGCTTCTGACGGGGTGTGGCATGCGCCGTCCGACGCAGTAGATCTCGTACGGGGAACCCTCCGGTCATCGGGCGGGCGGTCCCGGCCCGGCCGCGTGGCGCGGCGGCGGGGCTGGCTGGTGACGTGAGGCGCGGGGTACGCGATCTCCGCGCGGGCGGACTCGAAGTGGTGCCGTGTGGTGCCGTGCCGCGGCGCGGCACCGGTCGTACGGACGGACTTCGCTGTCGGTCGTACGGAGAGGCTCGCCTCTCGGGGGCGGGCCGCCACCGCTGGGAGGGGAAGCCCCGGTGGGCGGGGCGACATGGCGGACCCGTGGAGCTCGATGAGGACGCGCGGCGGGGGAAACGGCTGAGAGCGGGGAAGCCTCCTGTGGTTCCCGAGCCGTGACCGTCGAGTGCCGGGCCGGAGGAGTGCGGGGTGTGCGCTCCGCCTACCCTCCCTTGTAGCATGTCGTCAGAACGATGACAACTTGATCTGTCGTCGGAAGGACGACAATCGGACGCGACAACTCAGTTGGCGGGACGACGGTCTGACAGTTCGTAAGGGAGGGATCCGTGACGACATCCGAACGCCCCATGGAGCACCACGACGATCGCCCGGTGCCCCTCCTCGCGGCTGTCGCCGCGCTGGAGGCCATCCAGGACGCCCTGCGCGCCGCCGCCCGCGTCCCGGAGCCCATGGAGGCCGAGGAAGCCGAGGGGGCGGAAGGGCCGGAGCGGGCGCTGGACTCGCTGCATCTGCTGCGCCAGGTCCGGGAACGGCTCGCCTCCTGGGAGCCGGGGCTGATCGAGGCCGCCCGGGACGGGGGAGCCAGCTGGGCCGAGCTCGCCGCGCCCCTCGGGGTCGCCAGCCGTCAGGCCGCCGAACGCCGCTATCTGCGGCTCCGTCCCGGGCCCGCCGGGACCACCGGCGAGGAGCGGGTGCGGGCCACCCGGGACCGCCGTGCGGCCGAGCGCACGGTCACCGCCTGGGCCCGTGACAACGCCGCGGACCTGCGCCGCCTCGCCGCCCAGGTCAGTGCGCTCGGCGACTTCCCTCCGGCGGCCCGGCCGTCCCTGCGCGTCCTCGATCAGGCGCTGGCCTGTAGCGATCCGGCCGATCTGATCCACCCGCTGTGCGCGGTCCATCCGTATCTGGAGGCGTCTCATCCGGCGCTGGCCGCCCATCTCTCCGCGCTCATGACCCATATGGACCGGCTGCGCTGCGCGCCGGAGCGGGAGGCCCCGCGCGGGGCGCGGCGCGATGCCGGGGACGGGTCCGGCCGGGATCTCGTAGCGGAACCGGACCGTGGCCCCGGGCCGGGTGCCGGCCGGGGCCACGACCGTTCCCCCGTGCGTCAGGCGTAGGGCCTGTCAGACGGTGTCAGGCGGCGTCAGTCAGTGTCGGACGCTGTCAGGCGGCGTCAGAGATAGGTGTAGTACGGCGTGTGGTCGAGCATCTGCGCCGGTGTCACTCCGCCCGGACCGTCCCACGGTGCCATGGCCTCGTTCAGGTCGACCGCGTCCGGCGTCGTCCCGTTGGGCAGATAGGGGCTGGCCGGGTGGAGCTGCTGCCAGTCGGCCCAGAGCTTGTCGACGAAGGCGTGGTGCAGCCAGAACACCGGGTCGTTGGGGGAGACCGGCTGGGCCATCTGGCCGCCGACCCAGGTGTGGACCTGGTTGTGGAGGAAGGCGCCCCAGTTGCCTTCGAGGATGTTGCGGAAGGTGTTGGGGGAGTTCTCGTTCCACGGTGGCGCGTCGTACACGGTGGCCGCCATCGCCTGGTCGACGTCCGACTGGCGGGGCAGCGGGTAGGTACCGCCCAGGGTGCGTCTGAGGAAGGGGTGGGTGTCGATCTGGACGGTGATCGGCCAGTTCCCCGTCGCGTAGGCGAAGGGCCCGTCCAGCACCTGGAAGTTGGTGCCGAGACCGCCGCCGCCCAGGAGGTCGGGGGTCCACGGGGAGGCCGTCGGCGAGCGGTCGATGACCCAGTTCCAGTAGGGGATCGAGACCGACGCGTCGATCGTCCGCAGCTCCCGCTCGAAGGCGATCAGATACTGGCGGTGCCAGGGCAGGAACGACGGCGTGTTGTGTCCGGTGCGGACGTACGCCGGGTTCATGTCCTGGATGAAACGGGTGCGGTGGAGGGTGACGAACTCGTCGTACACGCCTCGGCGCTTGAGTTCCAGGACGGCGTTGACGAAGGCGCTCTTCTCGGCGGCCGAGAGGTTGGCCTGGTTCTTCCGTACGATCATGGTCGGTGCTCCCGCTCAGGCGATGGTGGGGAGGGGGACGAGGTCCGCGCCGTGGAGGCCGATGACCGCGGTGCGCGCGGCCTCCAGCGGGGTGCGGAACGTCTCGTAGTGGTTGATCGCGCTGGTCCAGGTGTTGTCGGCGCGGTGCATCAGATGCAGTTCGCGGCCGTCGATGAGCACACGGAAGCCGGGGCCGTGGTGGGCGTGGGCGGCATGGGCGCCGTCGGTGGGCAGTCCCTGGATCCGGCGGCCCTTGTAGACCTCGTCGAAAGGCGCGGGTCCCTGGGCGCCGCTGGGCGCCTTCCGGGGCGGCGTGCTCTTCGCCGACGCGGTGGCGGCGCCGGCGACGGCCAGCCCCGCGGCGGCGCCGGCGAGGCCCCCCACGGCTTGGCGGCGGGTGATTTCGGGCATGGCGAAGAACCCCCTGGGAGTTGGGCGGAAGTGACCCCCGGGTCACAGCGGGTCACCACCCCCATGCCTACTGAGGGGGAGGATGGACGCGGAAGGCATGGGGTTCCGGTTGGCTGTCAAACAGCCAACTTTTCGGAGCTGGGTCCGGGAGCCGCAAGATCAAAAAGTGGTTCCGGTACGCCGTTCCCAAGGCTCCGGAAGAAGATATTCCGCCGAGGGTGGGTGATCGCTCCGCAGAACTTGCGGACCCTCGTCGTCGCCCGTCCCTCCCTTCCCCGCCATAACATGTCCGGAACTCGGGCACGCACTTACGGCTCGGCCCTGTTCCGTGCCGCTCGCCGCCGTGGTCGGGGACGTCCTCCCGTACGGATGCGGGGGGCGGGGAGATGAGGGACCGTGCCGCCGGGTCCGGCCGCTGGACACCCTCCCGCGTGGCCGCGGGGCCCGCCAGGCGAGGGCCCTGATCGTGTCAGCGCCCGCCGCCCGCCGCCCGCCTCCCGCGCGGCCGCGACGCCCGCGCCGGAGGAGTCGCGACCGTACGGAACCGGGGTGCCCGGGAGGAGTCGCGACCGTACGGAACCGGGGTGCCCGGGAGGAGCCGCGACCGTACGGAGCGGGGACACGCCCGGGAAGGTGCCCGACCGCGTGGCGGCGGGACGCGGTGGTCAGCGGCCGCCGGACAGGTCCGGAGTGATCGGCGGCGGGGTCCACCGGTCCAGCCGGGGCTTGGCCGAGGTCACCCCGTAGTCGCCCTTCAGCTGTTCCGGGATCGCGTACTGCATCACCCGCCCCCGCGTCAGCGAACTCAGCTCCAGCACGCTCGTGTAGTGCCCCAGCCGGTCCAGCGCCCACGCGGCCACCGGGGAGCGGTCCTCCAGCGTCTCCAGCACCCCGAGCAGGGTGGGCGCGGTACGGATCGCGGTGTCCCAGAAGGCGGAGCGGGGCACGTCGAGCCAGTCGGCGACGGTGTCCCCCATCAGATAGCGGATCATCGCCGGGACCACCGGGTCGAAGACGGTGCCGGGCACCACCTCCTCGTACAGGTCGATCAGCTGCCGGGTGAGGTGGACGCCCTCCGACGAGGGGCCCAGATGGCGCGTCAGATACAGATCGCCGAAGAGCCGTGCCTCGTCCAGGTCCTTGGGCATCAGGGCGGTGTCGATGCCGAGCATGGCGCCGACCACCCGCCAGGCGTAGTAGTAGGCGTCGGCGCCCTCGTTGGAGATATGGATGCCGAGCCGGTGCAGCGCGTCGAGGACCATGATGGAGAAGGCCAGCTGGCCGCCGATCATGTCCTCCTGGCAGATCGGCGTGCCGAGGCGCTCGGTGTCCCAGCGCCCCTCCCGCCGCAGATGGTGCCGGATGGAGGCGTGCAGCAGCCGCACCTTCTGGGCCGCCGGGATGAACCTGCTGCCCGCCTCGAAGGCGTTCGGCTGCATGAGGTAGACCGTGAACTGTCCGGTCTCCGCCATCCGCCGGGAGGGATAGGCCAGGGAGTGGGTCGCGCTGAGCAGCTTCGCCACATGCGGGATGGCGTAACACGCGGGCATCGACACGAAGGAGAGCGCTGTGGAGATATGCACGTTGTTGTCGATGAAGAAGAGCCGGGCCCGCTCCATCTCGCCCCAGTCCACCCAGGACGGCGGCATGGCCGTCGCCTCCAGATAGGCGCGGGCCACGTCCGGCAGCCCGTCCGGAAGCTCCTGCCCCGCGGTGGAGAACCAGCGCATGAGCGTGTTGAACTTCCCCATCTCCCCCCGCTCGAACAGCTCGGCGACGGTGGCGTCCGCCAACTCGTCGCCGACCTGGCGCAGGGCGTCGAGCGACGCGTTCGTGAAGGCCGGGGCGGCGGGGGCCGCTTCCGCGTGTGGTTCGGTTCCGGCGCTGCTCATGGTGGGTGTTTCCTTTCGCGTCAGATGACGGGGGTACGGCGGTGAGGGGGCGGCGTACGGGGATGTGCGGGGCGTACGGGACCGGGGTGACCGAACGGCGGCGGGCCCGGCGACGGGGCGGCCCGCCGCGGGCCAGGGGGACGGGCGCGCGCCCGAGGCGCGGCCACGGGCCCCGGACGGCCACGGGTGTGCCCCAGCCCGGTCGCGTCCGGGTGCGGCCTGGGTCGCGTCCGGGCCCCGGCCGGCCCCGGCGCGGATCAGAACGCCCGGGCCAGACAGTGCCGGGCCAGTGCCCGCAGGGCCTCGGCGGCGGGCGGTTCCAGCAGACGCGCCCGTACCGCCGCGTCGACCGCCCCGGTGGCCGTCTCCGCCCGCGCGGTGATCAGCCGCTCGACCCGGTCCCGGGCGCCGGTGCGCTCGGCGATCTCCCGGAACCGCTCCAGCCGCCCGGCCCCGGCCGTGGGGTGGCGCTCCAGCAGGGAGCCCAGTTCCCGGCGTTCGGCGTCCGTGGCCCCCTGGCGCATCAGGGCCAGCAGCACCGTCGGCTTCGCCCCGGTGATGTCGTCGAGGCCGGACTTGCCCGTGGTGTCCGGGGAGCCGAAGACCCCCAGCAGGTCATCGCGCAACTGGAACGCCTCGCCCAGCGGTACGCCGTACGCGCTGAACGTCTCCAGCAGCGCGGGACGCGCCCCGCCGAGGAGCGCGCCGATGTGCAGCGGGTGTTCCACGGTGTACTTCGCCGTCTTGTACCGGACGATCTTCAGCGAGCCGTCGGCGCTCTCCGGGCCGCCGGAGCCGGGCCCGGTGCGCAGGACCTCCAGGCACTCCCCGGCGACCAGTTCCCGGGCGAGCGTGGCCCACAGCGGCCGGGCCCGGTTGAGATAGGCGCCCGGCAGTCCGCACTCCGTGAACAGCTGGCCCGACCAGGAGATCAGCAGATCCCCGGTGAGCAGCGCCAGCGCCCGGCCCGTCGAGGCCCGTGCGGAGCCGTCCGCCCGGTGGTCCCCGGAGCGGGCCAGGGCGCGGTGCGCGGTGGGGCGGCCATGGCGTACCGCGCTCTCGTCGATGATGTCGTCGTGGACGACGGCGGCCGCGTGCACCAGTTCCATCGCCGCCGCCGCGCGCACGATGTCGTCGCTGTCGTCCCGGCCCGCCGCGCGCCAGCCCCAGTAGCAGAACGCCGCCCGCAGCCTTTTGCCGTGGCTGACGGCGGCGCGCAACTGCGCCCCGACGGAGGCCAGGTCGGGGTCTATCGCCTCCAGGAGCGCCGTCTCCCGCCGGGCGAAGACCTCCAGTTCGCCGTCGACGCGTGCCTTGAACGCGCGGAGGGCGTCCGGCGCGGGCGCGTCGCCGGGGCCCGGGTGTCCGGTGCGGTCACCCGGGTCGGCCGCCCCCGCCGTGGCCGTGGTTCTGGTCGTCCCGGCCCGGGCGGCCGCCCCCGCCATCGTGGCCGTCATCGGCCCGTACGCCCGGCGGCGGCGTCCGTACCGGAAGCACCGGAAGCACCGGAAGCACCGGAGGTACCGGAAGCACCGGACGCGCCGAAGGCGCTGTCGGTCCCGCCCGCCGCGGTACGGGCGGTCAGCCGCCGTGCCACCAGCTCCACATGGGACTCCGAGGGCAGCACCCGGGCCGGGTCCAGACCGCTGTGCCGTCCGCGCGCCACCAAGTCCCGCCGTACGTCGGCCGCCAGCTCTCCGAGGTCGGACCGGCCCAGCAGGGACCGCACCCGTCGCAGCGCCTGCTCGGCCTGCTCCAGCGCCATGTCCACGGCCCCGGCCACCAGCAGGATCGCCTCGTCCGAACGCCGCTCGGACCCGGCCCCCGCTGTCTCTGACTCTGTCATCGCCACCCCACCTGTCGGATGCTGTCCGGGTCGGGCTATCCCCTCGGTCAGATCACTACACCGGAAGTCATTCGATCTGGTGTAAGCGGGGCCAATCGCCCGTGGGAGGGCGCTGGTTCTGCTAACTGGGTCCGCTCCCTGGGCACGTCCGCGGCTCCGTGCCGGGTGCTCCGGGTCAGCCGGGAGGGCGAGGCGAGGTCGGCCCCAGGTCGGAGCCCCGGCGCGGCGGAATGGCACCCGGGCGGTAGGGGGTCCGCCCGCGATGATGATGATCGACTTCCGGTGGCCGCCCTACGGTCGCCCCATGACCGCAATCCGACGTGGCCCCGTGGCCGCGCTGCTCGCCCTGACCGTCACCCTCCCGCTGGCACAGACCGCCGTGGCCGCCCCCGTCTCCGCCTCCACCCCCGCCCCCGCCGCGCGGGAGGCGGCGGCCGTACGGGTCGAACTGCCCCGGCCCACCGGTCCGTACGCCGTCGGGCTGTCGACGCACCACCTCGTCGACCGGGACCGCGAGGATCCGTGGGTGCCCTCGTCCGGGGCCCGGCGGACGCTGGTCTCCCTGCACTACCCCGCCCGTGAGCGCACCGGCATCGCGCCGGGCCCGTATATGACGCTCGCCGAGGCGCGGAATCTGGTGCGGACCATGGGCGAGGACCTCCTGCCGCCCGGCAGCGCCAAGCCGCTCTCCCGGGCCCGCACCTGGGCCAGGACCGACGCGCGCCCGCTGAAGGGCCGCTTCCCGCTGGTCGTCCTGTCGCCCGGCTTCGGCGCGCCGCGCGTGTCGCTGACGAGCCTCGCCGAGGATCTCGCCTCCCGTGGCTATGTGGTCGCCTCCGTGGACCACGCCTACGAGTCCGAGGCCACCGCCTTCCCCGGCCGGGGCGTCCTGCCCTGTGTGGCGTGCCGGAAGACGGAGAGCGGTGAGGTCTCGCACGCGGCCGTCGTCCGGGGGCGGGCCAAGGACGTCTCGTACCTCCTCGACCGGCTCACCGGGCCACGGCCGGTCTGGAAGCACGCCGGGATGATCGACTCCAGGAAGATCGCCATGGCCGGGCACTCCATCGGCGGCGCCACGGCCTCCCATCTGATGGCGCGGGACTCCCGGGTGGACGCGGGCGTCAACATGGACGGTCGGATCTTCGTTCCCGTACCGCGCGACGGGCTGGACCGGCGGCCGTTCCTGCTGCTGGGGGCGGAGGAGACCGTCCCCGGGGCGGAGGCGAGCTGGGACCGGGCGGTGCGCGGGCTCGACGGCTGGAAGCGCTGGCTGACCGTGGAGGGCGGGGACCACTACAGCTTCAGCGACGCGCCCGTCCTCGTGGGCCAGTTGCGCACCCGGTCCGCCCCGGCGGGCGAGCTGACGGGCGAACGGTCGGTCCGGCTCACCCGCACCTATCTCGCCGCCTTCCTCGACCGGCATCTCAGGGGCGCCGCCCGGCCGGTCCTCGACGGGCCCACCGCGGCCCACCCGGAGATCGTCTTCCACCGCCGCTGACCGGGTCGCCTGGCCGTCCCGCACGGGCCGTCCGCACGGGCCGTCCGCACGGGCCGTCCGTCAGGGGTGGACGGTCCGCGCGGTGCCCCTCCCGTCGCCGTGGGGGGCCGGTCCGGCGGGCCGGTCGTCCGTGATCAGCAGCAGGACGGTGGCGCGTTCGGGGCCCAGGGAGCGGACCTTGTGCGGGGTCGTGGCCTTGAAGTAGGCGCAGTCGCCCGGTTCGAGGGTGATGGTCCGGGAGGGCAGGATCAGCTCGGCGCGGCCCTGGTGGACGAAGACGAACTCCTCGCCCGGGTGGTCCCGGAAGGGCACGGGCCCGGCGTCGTGCGGCGGATACAGCATGAACGGGGTCATCCGCTTCGTTCCGGCCTGGAGCGCCATGCCCTCGTAGCGGGAGCCGGGCTCGTCGTCCGAGGTGAGCGGCTGGCGCTCCCCGGCGCGGGTGACCGTGACCTCGGTCAGCTCCTCGGCGTCGGCGAAGAGGGTGTCGAGCGGCACGTCCAGTGCCTTGGCCAGAGAGGCGCTGACGGCGATCGAGGGCACGCTCTGGCCGCGCTCGACCTTCGACAGGTAGCTCTTGGTGACACCGGAGCGCGCCGCGAGCGCCTCCAGGGTCATCAGTCGCTCCTTGCGCAGCTGCCGTACTCGGTTGATCACTGTCGCTTCCCTTCGCATGCCCCACGGGCGGGTCATCGGCCGCGCGGGACCCCAGTATGTCCCGTTCCCGCCGGTCGGCCGGCGGTGTCGGCCGGCCCCTTGCTGCATGACACAAGGTGTCCTATGGTGAACCAAGTTTCCTCAATTCGGGGTGCCGCGCGCGGCACCCCCCTACGGGGCCGCCCCTCACCGGACGCGCCCCGGAACCGGAGCGGACATGGCGAACACACTGCACGATCCGAAGGCGGTCCTGGTCGACCGCGCACAGAGCCAGATGAGCGCCCACTTCGGCGGCTCGTCCCTGACCACCCGGCAGAAGCTGGCCCTGACCTGTCGTATCGCCTACGACGGCGGACACGACTCCGGGCTCGCGGGCCAGATCAGCGCCCGGGGACAGCGGCCCGGCACCTACTACACCCAGCGTCTCGGCCTCGGCTTCGACGAGATCACCGAGGGCAACCTCCTCCTGGTCGACGAGGACCTCCAGGTCCTCGAAGGCGAGGGCATGGCCAACCCGGCCAACCGGTTCCACTCCTGGATCTACCGCGCCCGCGAGGACGTCAACTGCATCATCCACACCCACTCACTGCACACCGCCGCGCTCGCGATGCTGGAAGTGCCCCTCGTCATCTCCCAGATGGACACCACCCCGCTCTACGACGACTGCGCCTTCCTCAAGGAGTGGCCCGGCGTGCCGGTGGGCAACGAGGAGGGTGAGATCATCTCCGCGGCCCTCGGTGACAAGCGCGCCATCCTCCTGGCCCACCACGGCCAGCTCGTCACCGGCCGGAGCATCGAGGAGGCGTGCAACCTGGCGATGCTCATCGAGCGCGCCGCCCGGCTGCAGCTGCTGGCGATGGCGGCGGGCACCATCCAGCCGCTGGACCCGGAGCTCGCCCGCGAGGCCCACGACTGGACCTCCACCGACCGCCGCAGCCAGGCGAACTTCGCGTACTACGCGCGCAAGGCACTGCGCTCGCACCCCGACTGCGTCGATGGAACGGTGGAGATCTGATGTCCCAGCCGCCCCTGAACGGAATCATCGCCTACCCCGTCACCCCCTACGACCCCGCCAGCGGAGAGCTCGACCTGGCCGCGCTGCGGCGGCTCACCGGCGAACTGGTCGACGCGGGCAGCCACGCCATCGCCCCGCTGGGCAGCACCGGCGAGAGCGCCTATCTGCGCGAGCGCGAATGGGACGCCGTCTGCGAGACGACGCTGAGCGCTGTCGCGGGCCGGGTCCCCACCCTGGTCGGTGTCTCCCACTTCAGCACCGAGGGCACGGTCCGCCGCGCCCGGGTGGCCGCCCGCCAGGGAGCCACCGCGATCATGGTGCTGGCGCAGGTGTACTGGAAGCTGACCGACGACGAACTCAAGCGCCACTTCGCCACGGTCGCCGCCGCCACCGACCTCCCGGTCATGCTCTACAACAACCCCGGCACCAGCGGGGTCGATCTGCGACCGGAGACGGTGGTCGCGCTCGCCCGGGAGATCCCCAACCTCACCATGGTCAAGGAGAGCTCAGGCGACGTCGCCCGCTTCCGCGCCCTGCGCGAGCTCTCCGAGGGCGCGCTGTCGGTCTACAACGGGAGCAACCCCGTCGTCCTGGACGCCTTCCGCTCCGGCGCGTCCGGCTGGTGCACGGCCGCGCCCTGCCTCGTCCCCCGCTGGTGCCTCGCGCTCCACGCGGCGGTCACCGAGGGCCGCCAGGAGCGGGCCGACGCGCTGCTGGCCGAACTCCTGCCGTTCCTGCGGTTCATCGTCGAGTACGGGCTGCCCCGGGCCATCAAGGCCGGTCTTGAGCTCCAGCACCGCTCGGTGGGTTCGCCCCGGCCGCCGCTGCTTCCGCTGCCGGACCAGGAGACCGAGCGGCTGCGCGAGCTGCTCGACCACCTCGCGGCCCATCCGGTCCTGGAGGGCGCGGCGGAACGTACCGTCTGAGCCGCCGGCGGCGGGGCCACCGCACGGGGAGGCGCGGCCCCGCCGACGGGCGGTCAGCGGCTGGAGTACGGCAGCAGGGCCATCTCCCGCGCGTTCTTGATCGCCGCGGCCAGCGCCCGCTGCTGCTGGACGGTGACCCGGGTGACGCGTCGGCTGCGGATCTTGCCCCGGTCGGAGATGAACTTCCGGAGCAGATCGGTGTCCTTGTAGTCGATGAAGGTGATCCCCGCGGCGTCCAGCGGATTGGGCCGGGGGGTCGCGGGTTTGCGGTGGTGGGGGCGGGGGGCCATAGGACTGCTCCTTGCGTGGATGAATCGGTGTCGGGGGCCCGGCGGCCGGAGGGGGCCGGGGAGGGCGTGCTCAGGCGGCGTCGAGGAGGGTGTCGAAGGCGGCGGGCAGCCGCTTCCACCCGTCCGGCCCCGAGGCGTACTCCGCGTCGGTCAGCAGACAGGAGTCCAGCAGCCGTTCCAGCCCGTCCCGGTCCAGCCCCGGCGAGGTGAAGACCAGGTGCTGACAGCAGTCGCCGTGGTCGGGATGCCAGTCGAGCGCGGCCGCCGCCCTGCGGACGGGAGGAACCATCTCCCAGGCCGCGTCCGGCAGCGACGCCAGCCAGGGACCGGCGTTCTCCACACACAGCGCGCCGCCCGCCGCGTCCCAGGCCAGCAGGGTGTCGGGCCGCTCGGCCAGCCAGAACCTGCCCCGGCTGCGGGCGGCGGCGCAGCACAGGTCCTCCAGCGCCGCGTAGAGACGTCCGGGGTGGAACGGGCGTCTGCGGCGCCACACGAGAGTGGTCACTCCGGCCTCGTCCGCGTCCTGGGGCAGCAGCGCGCAGGCCGGATGCTGTGCCGCCGCGGCCGCCTCGACATCGAAGCCCCCGCGTCCGCTCCCGCCGCCGAGCGCCGCGTGGGCCAGCTCCCCGGAGTCGGCGCGGATCCGGCGCGCGGTGGGGTGCAACTGCGCCAGCAGGGCGTGGTCGCCGTCGTCGGCCTCCGCGCTGTCGACGAGGGCGAGGACCGGCGCGTACTCCAGCTGGCGCGCCCAGGTGTCACCGATGGTGCGCTGGTCGGTGGGGGCCGCCGAGAGACCCGCTTCGGCGAGGTCGTCGCCGTTGGCGAGACAGGGCAGGACGAGCGCGGGGTCCACGGCGGTGATCACATTGGTCAGGGTCAGCCGGGTCCCGCCGTGCGCGGCGACCACCTCCGCCATGGTCTTCGGCTCGACCGAGTCCCAGAGCTCGACCACGGCCAGCCGGGTCAGCCCGCCCGCCGCCAGCCGTTCCAGCTCCGGTACGAGATCCTCCCGCAGCGCACAGCAGGCGCAGTCGTTGACCAGCGGTGTCTCGTCCCGGGAGAGGGTTCCGGAGGCGTCGCGGACGACGCGGAGCACGGTGCCGCCGGGCGCGTCGTCCAGATCGTGGTGGAGCGCGACGCTACCGGGGACGGCCCGCAGCAGCCGGTCGACCACCTCCGTACGGGCCTCCGCGTGGATCCCGGCGACGATCACGACGGAGAGCCGGTGTCCGGGGGCCATCACCGGGTCCCGTAGCGGCGTTCGAACCGTTCCACGCGTCCGGCGGTGTCCATGACGCGGGCGGTGCCGGTGTAGAAGGGGTGGCTCGCGGAGGAGATCTCCACATCGACCACGGGGTAGGTGTTGCCGTCCTCCCACGCGATGGTCGTGTCGCTGGTCATCGTGGAGCGGGTGAGGAAGACGGTGCCGGAGGCCGAGTCGCGGAAGACGACGGGGCCGTAGGGCGGGTGGATTCCTGGCTTCATGGCGGGGGCCTTTCTGCGGCCGGACGGGTGGGGTGGATCAGCGCTTTCAGCAGGTCAGCGCTTTGAGCAGGTCAGCGCTCTCTGTGGATCAGCGCTCTTCGCGGAAGGCGACATGGCGGCGGACGACGGGGTCGTACTTGCGCAGCACCAGCCGCTCGGGGTCGTTCCGCCGGTTCTTCCGCGTGACATAGGTGAACCCGGTGCCTGCCGTGGACCGGAGCTTGATCACCGGGCGGAGTTCGTTGCGTGCCATGGGCGCTAGTATATGGCAATGATTTTCATTAACAGTAAGGGCACTCGACGAGAGGGGTGGCGGCGTCCATGTCGGCTCACTGTCAACTGACCGGCGCTGTGCCGGGGTTCGGCAAGCGCATCTCCCATTCACATCGGCGCACCTCGCGCCGGTTCGACCCGAACATCCAGCGCAAGCGCTACTGGCTGGCCGGTGAAGGGCGGTATGTCCGTCTGACGCTCAGTGCCAGGGCGATCAAGACCGTGGACGTCATCGGTGTCGAGGCCGCCGTCGCGCGGATCCGCGCACGGGGAGGGAAGGTCTGATGGCCAAGCAGAGCAAGATCGCGCAGAACGAGAAGCGGAAGCGGGTCGTCGAGCGGTACGCCGCCCGGCGGGCCGAGCTGAAGGAGATCATCCGCCGCCCGTCGACCGGCCCGGCCGAGCGGGCGGCCGCCTCCGCCGAACTGCGCCGCCAGCCGCGCGACGCCAGCGCGACCCGGGTGCGCAACCGGGACGCCGTGGACGGCCGCCCCCGTGGCCATCTGCGCCGGTTCGGGCTCTCCCGGGTGCGGATGCGCGCCCAGGCGCACGCGGGCTTCCTGCCCGGGGTGACCAAGTCGTCCTGGTGACCGGCGCCCACCGGGCGCCCGGCGAGAGCACGGGCGGTGGCCGCGTCAGCGCGGCGGACCGCCCCCCGTACCCACACCACACGGAGGAGTTCCCATGGCCGTCCCCAAGCGGAAGATGTCCCGCAGTAACACCCGCCACCGCCGCGCCCAGTGGCGGGCGACCACGCCCCCACTGGTCCCCGTCGTCATCGGCGGTGTCGTGCACCGCGTTCCCCAGCGTCTGGTGAAGGCGTACGAACGCGGTCTGATCAGCCCCGACGGCTGAGGCCCCGGCGGCGCGGCCGCACCCTCCGCCGCGTACGGACGTGTCCGTGCGCGGCGGAGGGAGGTCAGGGGGTGCGGGCGCGGATCAGGGTGTCCACGCCGTCGAGGATCCGGGCCATGCCGAAGGTGAACTCATGGTCGGGGTCATCCGCCTCGAACAGCACCCCTGACTCCAGCAGCCGGGTCACCAGCGGATGGCGCACCGGGTCCACCAGCCGTTCGACGGTACGGGCGTACCGGCGCATCGCCTCCTCGGGGTCGAGTCCCGAGGCCGCGACGGCGTCGCCGAGGTCCGCCGCGATGGACGCCTCCTGCCGGATGAAGCCGCTGATCAGCATGATGACGGAGATCCGCTGGCCCTCGTCGAGCGCGGTGCCGTCGAGCGCGGCCAGTCCGCGTTCCCACCAGGCGACCGTGTTCGGGGTCAGCGGCGGGCCCGCGATGGGCAGCCGGAGCATCCAGGGATTGCGGCGTACGGTGTCCCGCTGCGCCCCCGCCCAGGCGAGCAGGGCCTCGCGCCAGCCCGTGCCCGGTGGTGGCGGTGGCGGCGGGGTGCCGACCGCCGCCTCCTGCATCAGCAGATACAGCTCGTCCTTGGCGGCGACATAGCGGTACAGGGACATCGTGGAGGCGCCCAGTTCCTTGGCCACCCGCCCCATCGACACCGCGCCCAGGCCCTCGCGGGCGGCGAGCTCGACGGCCGCGGTGACGATCCGGTCGATGCTCAGTGCGGGCCTCGGCCCCTTCGCGGGGCGTTCGCGCAGGCCCCATGCCGCCTCGACGCTGGCGGGGAGCCAGCTCTCGCCGTCGTCGTTCCCGGTCATATCCGCAGCCCTCCGCCGTTCCACCTTGACGGACATCCTAGTAATGCGTAAGCCTTACGCAATCTGGCGTATGGCATACGCAGAAGGGGGATGGATATGGACAACCGATTCGCCGTCACCGCGGCGGGGCACGCGTCCGGCTGGGAGGCGCTCCACCGCTCACGGGAGTACGTGGGCCGGCCCGTGGACACACGGTCCGCCGCCATGGACGCCGGGGGATCCGAGCTGCTGCACCGCGTCGAGGCCTCCATCGACCGGTATCTCGCCGACCCCCGGCTCAGCCCCCGCACCCTCGCGGCCCGCCACCACATCTCCATCCGAACGCTCTACGCCCTGTTCGACGGCCGCGACCGGAGCGTCGCCGCCTCCATCCGCCACCGCCGACTGGAGCGCTGCCGGGCCGAACTGCTCCACTCCACCCGGCCCATCGGCGAGATCGCCGCCCGCTGGGGCTTCGCCAGCCCCACGGTCTTCAGCCGGGCCTTCCGGGAGGTGTACGGGACCACGCCGAGCGCGTTCCGGCGGATGGCGCGGAGCGCGGTGGACACACCGGGGGAGCGGCCGGCGTGGGCGCCCACGCCTCGGCGGTCCTCCGGGCCGGACCGCGAGGACGATCATTCCGCACGGCCGGAATCGGTCGTACGGTGCGATCACGGCGGTGCGGCCGGTGCGCACATCGGCGCCGCGGAGCGTACCGGGCCGGTGTCCGTCCCCTCGCGTGCCGCGCGAACGGCCTGCGGCACCGACGGGTGCGGGTGCGCCGCCACCGCGCCCTTGTAGAGGGCGAACAGGGCACGCTCGACGGTCTCCTGGTTCCCGCCGACGGGCGCGGCAGGTCAGCGCCCGCGGCAATCGCGGACCGGAACTGTCCGCGATTTTTCCTAAGGTGGCGTCATGGCCTCCGCTCCCGTGCTCTCCCCGCGCGCGCTCAACCGCGCCACCCTCGACCGCCAGTCGCTCCTGCGCCGCGCGCCGCGCGCGGCGATGGACGCGGAGGCCGCCGTCCGCCATCTCGTCGGGCTCCAGGCGCAGAACGTACGGCCCCCGTACCTCGCGCTCGCCGCGCGGCTCGCGGAGTTCGACCCCGGGGAACTGTCCGCACTGATGGCGGAGCGTCAGGTCGCCCGGCTGGTCACCCTGCGGTCCACCCTCCACACCCACACCGCCGATGACGCCCTCGGGCTGCGGCCGCTGGCGCAACCCGCGCTGGAGCGGGAGCTGAGGGCGTTCCGTTCCGGGCTGGTGGGGGTGGACCTCGACATGCTGCGGGAGCGGGCGCGTGAGCTGGTCGAGGAGGAGCCGAGGACGATGAAGGAGCTGCGGCGGGAGCTGCTGGTCCACTGGCCCGACGCCGACCCGTTCTCCCTCTCCCTCGCCGCACGCTGTGTCCTGCCGCTGGTGCAGACGACCCCGCGGGGACTGTGGGGGCGCGGCGGCCAGGTCACGCTCACCACGGCCGGGCACTGGTTCGGCCGGGAGCCGGGCGAACCCGTCAGCCGCGACGATCTCGTGACGCGCTATCTCGCGGCGTTCGGGCCCGCCTCCGTGAAGGACGCGCAGACCTGGTCGGGGCTGACCCGGCTGCGGGAGGTCTTCACCCGGCTGCGGCCCGGGCTCGTGGTCTTCCGCGATGAGCGGGGCACCGAACTCTTCGACCTGCCCGACGCGCCCCGGCCCGGCCCGGACACCCCCGCCCCGCCGCGCTTCCTGCCGGAGTACGACAACCTGCTGCTCTCACACGCCGACCGGGGCCGGGTCATCGCCCGCACCGAGCACCGCGAACTCACCTGGCGGGGCAACCAGTCGTACCCCACCCTCCTCGTCGACGGCTTCCTGGCCGGGATCTGGCGGCTGACCGAGACCGAGGGGAGCGCGACCCTCGTGGTCCAGCCGTTCGAGGAGCTGAGCCGCGCCCGGCGCGAGCAGGTCGCGGCGGAGGGGGAGCGGACGCTCGCCACCCTCACCGACGCGTCGTCGTACGACATCCGCTTCGGGCGCTTCCTCGACTGAGGGGCCGAGAGCCGCGGGGAGCTGAGGGGGATACGGGAACCGGGTGCGGGGCGACCGGGATCCGGCGGCCCCCCGACGGCCGGATCCCGCTCGCCCCGCATCCGGACGCCGGGTCACAGACCCACGTCACGCCCCCGCTGGTCCGTGAACGTCTCCCGGCGCAGCAACAGCCGGGGTCGGCCCGCCGCCACCGCGACCACCGGGGGGCGGCCGGTCATGCCGTACCCCGACGCCATGGAGACCTGGTACGCGCCGGACACCGGTACCGCCAGCACATCGCCCGGCCGCAGGTCCTCCGGCAGTTCCACCGACTCGGCGAGCACATCGCCCGTCTCGCCGTGGCGTCCCACGACGGTGGTGGCGCGCGCGGGCGCGTCGGAGTGGCGGCCGACCATGCGGACCGCGTAGCGCGCCCCGTACAGCGCGGGCCGGGGGTTGTCGCTCATCCCGCCGTCGACCGTGACCCAGGCGCCCGTCGCGCCCCGGCTCACGGAGAGCACCCGGTAGAGCGCGACCCCGGCCGGAGCCATCAGCGAACGGCCCGGTTCGACGGTCAGCCGGGGCCGGGGGTAGTCGTGCGCGGCGCACGCGCGGATCAGGGTGTCCTCGATGCGGCGCCCGTACGCGGCCGGTGCCGGTGCCGGGTCCCCGGGCAGATACGGCACCGCGAACCCGCCGCCCAGATCGAGTTCGGGCAGGGTGACGCCGTAGCGGTCCCGTACCGCGGCGAGGAAGGAGACCAGCCGCCGTACGGCGAAGGCGTACGGTTCCGGCGAGGCCACCGAGGTCCCCAGACAGGTGTGGATCCCGACGAGCTGGAGGCACGGCTGGCCCAGCACCCGGCCCACGGCCTCCAGCGCGCTGCCGTCCGCGACCGTGAAACCGGACTCCCCGGCGCCCGGCAGCGCGCCCGTGCGTACCCGCACCATGACCTGCTGTGGCTCGGGTCCGGTGGCCGCCGCCGCCAGCCGGGCTATCTCCCCGGGGGCGTCGAGAACGATCCGGCCCACGCCGATCCGCAGCGCGGTCCGCAGATCGCGGGGTGAGGTGGCGTCACCGTGCAGGACGATCCGGTCGGCGGGGAAGCCCCGGGTGGCGGCGAGCTCCAGCTCGCCCGCCGAGCAGACGACGAGCCCGAGGCCCTCCTGTTCGGCCCAGTCCACGACCGCCCGGGAGAGGAAGGCGCGGGCCGTGTAGACCACGTCGGCGTCGGGCAGCGCCCGGCGCCAGGCGCGGGCCCGGCCGCGGAACTCTCCCTCGTCGATGACGTAGACGGGTGTGCCGTATCGTTCCGCCAGCTCGGTGAGGGACACCCCGCCCACCGTCAGATCCCCGTCGGGGGAGGACCGGGTGGAGGCGGGCCAGACCGAACCGGGGGCGGCGCGGGGGGTGAGCACCGGGGTCGCGGGGGCGAGCGCAGCGGTCATGGGGACACCTCTCCGAGCGGACGAGGACGGGCGGGGTGGAGTGGCCGGGGTGGGCGCGGGAAACCGGCGGTGCTCAGTCGTGCCCGGGGGCCGTGGCCACCGGCGGCCGCTCCCAGCCGCCGGCTTCCCGGTCACCCGGGCCGCCGCCGCGCCGTCCGCACCGGGCCGTGGACGCTACGGGGGAACGCCGGGACCGCGGTACGGGGACGCCGGCCGAGCGGCCGGGATCCACCGTCACCGTGGTCACCCCGAGCGGCTCCGCGAGCGTGCGCAGGGCGGGTTCGGCGAGGCGGACCCAGGACTGACGGGAGCCCAGGACGGCGGTCAGCCGCTCCCGGCTGGTGAACGCGACGGCGGTGCGCGCACCCACGGGCGTGCGCATGAAACGGAGCTGGAACCCGGTGGAGCCGGGCCGGACGGGTACGTACCAAGGCCCCACCGGGCGGGGTTCGTCGGGGTCGGCGTCCTCACGGGTGAGCGTGTTCATGATGTCCTCCACGGGACGGTCGGCGCAGAGCCCTCTGCTCGTGCGGCCCGTGGAACGCTATGCCCACCTGGTGGGGCGGGCATCCCTCCCTGACGCACCGCTGATCGCCGGACCCCACTCCTTGACGTCCCTCTAGCGCCGTCTCGTGCCGACTCGTGACGACTCGTACCGGACCCGGATCCGGTACGAGTCTGGTGGGCCGGTGGGTTCCAGGTCAGGGCAGCACGCCCGCCTTCCGGGCGGCCACCACGGCTTCGAGCCGGGTGTGCGCCCCCAGCTTGCGCATCGCCGCCCGCAGATACCCCTTCACCGTCTCCGGGCGCAGCCCCAGCCGTTCCGCCGCCGCCGCGTTGGTCGAGCCCGAGGCCACACACGCCAGCACATCGACTTCGCGCGGTGCCAGCGCGACCGTCACCCCCGCCGGAGTCGAGGCGTCCGGCGCGGTCACCGAGCCCGCCGCCGTCAGCCGCCCGCAGACCGCGAGCAGCGTCTCCCGCAGCGCCGGATCAGCGACGCGGGGCGCCAGCGCCCGCAGTTCGCCATGGACCTCGCGGACCTCCTCCCAGCCCACCCGGTCCGTCGGGGGCCCCTCGGCCAGCGCCAGCAGCCCCCGCACCTCGTCCCGGACCACAAGGGTCTGCTCCACATCGCGGGCCGCCGCCACCGCCGCGTCGAAGGTGCGGTCACCCAGCGGCACCGCCCGCCGCAGCGCGCCGTAGATCACCCCCCGCACCTTGCGGCGCACCACGACCGGGACCGCCAGGACCGACCGCAGGCCCTCCTGGCCCACGGCCGCGTCGTACTCATGGCTGATGTGGCGCGCCTCGCGGTAGTCCGTGACCGCGCAGGGGCGGGAGAGGGCGATCGACTTGCCCCCCAGACCGGTGCCCATGGAGATCGTCAGCCCGTGCAGGGCGTTCGTCCGCACCCCCGTGAGCTGCGCGATCCGCAGTCGCTGGGAATCGTGGAGGAGCCCTCCGAACGCGATCGGCAACCCACTGTCCCGGCGGAGCCTTGACAGCGCCGCGCGCATCTCCACCGCCTCGGCCGCATCGGACACGGCGCTCTCTCCCTCTGCTCGCCCCGCCCACCGGGCCACCCCCGAACGGGGGTGGTGAGACGTAGGTCACTGACTTCACGATGGTAGTGACGGGCCTTGGCAATGAGGAGGGCACATGGCGGCAAGCAGCACGAACGAGGGGTTCCGGGCCGCCCGGGACTTCCTGCTGCGACACCGGGAGGACTATCAGAGCGCGTACGAGGGGTTCGAGTGGCCCCGGCCCGAGCGGTTCAACTGGGCGCTCGACTGGTTCGACCGGATCGCGGACGGCAACGGCCGCACCGCCTTGCATATCGTCGAGGAGGACGGCACCGAACTGCGGCTCAGCTTCGCCGAACTGGCCCAGCGCTCCGCCCGGGTCGCCAACTGGCTCCGGGACCAGGGCGTCGGCGCCGGGGACCGGATGATCGTGATGCTGGGAAACCAGTACGAGCTGTGGGAGACCGCCCTCGCGGCGATGAAGCTGCGGGCCGTCGTCATCCCGGCCACCCCGCTGCTCGGCGCCGCCGAACTGCGCGACCGGGTGGAGCGCGGCCGGGCCGCCCATGTGCTGGCGCGCTCCGAGGACGCCGCCAGATTCGACTCCGTACCGGGCTCGTACACCCGGATCGCCGTCGGGGACCGGGTGGAGGGCTGGCTGCCGTACCACCGCTCCGCCGCCGCCGAGCCGGTCTTCACCCCCGACGGGATCACCCACGGTGATGACCCGCTGATGCTCTACTTCACCTCCGGCACCACCGACCGGCCCAAACTGGTCGAACACAGCCACACCTCGTATCCGATCGGTCATCTCGCGACCATGTACTGGATCGGACTGCGGCCCGGCGATGTCCATCTGAACATCTCGTCACCCGGCTGGGCCAAGCACGCGTGGTCGAACCTCTTCGCGCCCTGGAACGCGGAGGCGACCGTCTATGTGCACAACTACACCCGCTTCGACGCCGCCCGGCTGCTGACGGAGATGGACCGGGTGGGGGTGACCAGCTTCTGCGCCCCGCCGACGGTATGGCGGATGCTGATCCAGGCCGACCTCGGCCAGCTCCGTCAGCCGCCGAGGGAGGCGGTGGCGGCCGGGGAGCCGCTCAACCCCGAGGTCATCGAGACCGTGCGCCGGGAGTGGGGGGTGACCGTGCGGGACGGCTTCGGGCAGACCGAGACCTCCGTCCAGGTCGCCAACACCCCCGGACAACTGCTGAAGGCGGGCTCGATGGGCCGTCCCAGCCCCGGGTTCCGGGTGGAACTGCTCGACCCGGTCACCGGCGAACCCGGCGCACCGGAGGGCGAGATCGCGCTCGACCTCTCCGCCCGCCCGGTCGGGCTGATGACCGGCTACCACGGGGAGCCGGAGCGCACCGCCGAGGCCATGGCGGACGGCTACTACCGCACCGGGGACATCGGCTCCCGCGACGCCGACGGCTACATCACCTACATCGGCCGCGCCGACGACGTCTTCAAGTCCTCCGACTACAAGATCTCCCCGTTCGAGCTGGAGAGCGCGCTGCTGGAGCACGAGGCCGTGGCCGAGGCGGCGGTGGTGCCCGCGCCCGACCCGCTGCGGCTGGCCGTGCCGAAGGCGTACATCGTCCTCGCCGACGGCTGGAAACCCGGACCCGACACCGCGCGGATCCTCTTCGAGCACTCACGCTCGCTGCTCTCGCCCTACAAGCGGGTGCGCAAGCTGGAGTTCGCCGAGCTGCCGAAGACCGTGTCCGGCAAGATCCGCCGCATCGAACTGCGGCAGCGCACGGCCGAGGGGTCGGGCGAGGAGTACGACGAGGGAGCGCTGCGATGACCCACGGCCCCGTCACGCCCCCGTCGCCCCCGCTGGTTCCCGGTGATTCCGCCGGGCCCGTTCGTCCGCCGTCGTACGCGCACGGCACCGGTACGACGGCGTTGCTCGGCGACACCATCGGCGCCAACCTCGCCCGGATCATCGCCGCCCACCCCGCCCGGGAGGCCCTGGTCGATCTGGCCACCGGCGTCCGCTACACCTACGCCGGGTTCGGCGCCGAGGTCGACCGGCTCGCCCGGGGGCTGATGGGGACCGGGGTCGCCCAGGGCGACCGGGTGGGCATCTGGGCGGTCAACCGGGCCGAGTGGATGCTCCTCCAGTACGCCACGGCCCGGATCGGCGCGATCCTCGTCACCATCAACCCCGCCTACCGCGCCCATGAACTGCGCTATGTCCTCAACCAGTCCGGGGTCTCGCTGCTCGTCGCCTCCCGGCGCCACAAGACCAGCGACTACCGCGCCCTGGTCGCCGAGGTGCGCGCCGACTGCCCCGCGCTGCGCTCGGTCCACTACCTGGCCGACGGAAGCGACGGCGACGGCGGCAGCCCCGAAGGGAAATCCGCCGACCTGAGCTGGGACGATCTGCTGGCCGCCGCCGAGGGGGTCGGGGCCGCGGCGCTGGCCGAGCGCGAGGCCGGGCTCTCCTGCGACGACCCCGTCAACATCCAGTACACCTCCGGCACCACCGGCTTCCCCAAGGGCGCCACCCTCTCCCACCACAACATCCTCAACAACGGCTTCTTCGTGGGGGAGACGCTCGGCTACACCGAGCGGGACCGGATATGCATACCGGTCCCCTTCTACCACTGCTTCGGCATGGTCATGGGCAATCTCGCGGCCACCTCGCACGGCGCGTGCGTGGTGATCCCCGCGCCCTCCTTCGACCCCGCCGCCACCCTGCGCGCCGTCGCCGCCGAGCGCTGCACCGCGCTCTACGGGGTGCCCACGATGTTCATCGCCGAGCTGAACCTGCCCGGCTTCGCCTCCTACGACCTCTCCTCGCTGCGCACCGGGATCATGGCGGGCTCGCCCTGCCCGGTCGAGGTGATGAAACGCGTCGTCAGCCAGATGCATATGGCCGAGGTCTCCATCTGCTACGGGATGACGGAGACCTCCCCCGTCTCCACCCAGACCCGCCGTGAGGACGACCTCGAAGCCCGTACGGGAACGGTCGGCCGGGTCCTGCCCCATGTCGAGGTCAAGATCGTGGACCCGGTCACCGGGGTGCCCCTGCCGCGTGGGGAGTCCGGGGAACTGTGCACCCGCGGGTACGGGGTGATGCTCGGCTACTGGGGCGAGCCCGAGCGGACCGCCGAAGTGATCGACACCGGCCGCTGGATGCACACCGGGGACCTCGCGCGGATGCGGGAGGACGGATACGTCCAGATCGTGGGCCGGATCAAGGACATGGTGATCCGGGGTGGCGAGAACGTGTATCCGAGGGAGGTGGAGGAGTTCCTGTACGGACATCCGAAGGTCGCGGACGTCCAGGTGGTGGGGGTGCCGGATCCGGCGTACGGCGAGGAGGTCCTGGCCTGTGTGATCCCCCGCGACCCCGGGGACCCGCCGACGCTGGCCGAGATCACGGAGTTCTGCCGGGAACGGCTCGCGCACTACAAGGTGCCGCGTCGGCTGGAGATCCTGTCGGAGTTCCCGATGACGGTGAGCGGCAAGGTCCGCAAGGTCGAACTGCGGGCCCGCTTCTCTCCACCGGAGAACGCCTGAGCCGCCGTTGACCCGGCCCGGCCTTCCCGGCGAGGGGAAGGC